>JAKLGN010000060.1 GCA_022710665.1 Methanoregula sp.
CTTCCAACCATCAATGACCCGGCTTTTTTAGAGAATAAAAAGAATTAACTCATTCTTTTTTTATTGGCGTATGTGTATACCAGGGTCTTGAATTGCGAAAGATCCCAGAGAGAATGGACCGTATGTGCACCATTTTCCCATGGTTGGATGGTGATTCATAAACGGCATATTTGATATTCTGGGGATGAGATAAGAACGAGAAGAAGATTTATCAGACATTTTGTTGGTCTTGAGGCATAGCACGAGCCCCTTATAAGAGTGCTGCTAAGGGGATTCGAACCCCTGTCGCGAGCGTGAGAGGCTCGCATGATTGGCCGGTCTACACTATAGCAGCAATTGCTCACTAACTTGGGCGATGAGGTTACTTATAGTTTTTTACCTGCCACTTTATGACCTGTCATGGGGCCGGGGTCTTGTTCTCTCCGGCCTGCTTTTTGAAAGGGGGCCGGCTTGGGTTATTAATCCCAAGCGTGTTTCATTAACCGGTTAATCCACAAACAACTATATCTCGGGCAGGTGGCGATTAATATAAGCATGAGTAGTCTTGAGGAACAGATCAAGGAGCTTGAGGATGAGTTGGTCAAGACTCCCTACAACAAGGCTACATCCAAGCACATTGGCCGGGTCAAGGCAAAGATAGCCCGTCTCAAAGACGAAGCCGTGAGCCGGGCTATGAAGGCCGGAGGTGGGGGGGAAGGATATGCCGTTAAGAAATCCGGAGACGCCACCGCAGTCCTTGTCGGATTCCCTTCAACCGGTAAAAGTACACTCCTGAATAAGCTGACAGGAACCGAAAGTGCCGTGGCAGCGTACGCCTTCACTACCCTGACTGTTGTGCCGGGTGCGCTGGAATACAAGGGTGCAAAAATTCAGCTGCTGGATATCCCCGGGCTTATTGCCGGCGCAGCAATGGGAAAAGGCCGAGGCAAAGAAGTGATCGCGGTTGTAAGAAGTGCCGATATCATCATCATCCTCGTTGATGTCTTCAACGAGAGGCACTTTGATGTCCTGCTCAAGGAACTCTATGATGCCGGCATCCGGATCAATGTGCCGAAACCGGATATCACCATCAAGAAATCATCGCACGGGGGTATCCGGCTCAATGCCGTTGGAACCCTCGATCTCGATATCGAGGAAGTGCGGTCCATCCTCGCTGAAAGCAAGATGATGAATGCAGATATCCTGATCCGCGGGAATGCAACTCAGGACGATCTCATTGATGCGATCCAGGGAAACCGCGTATACGTGCCGGCATTCATTGCGGTCAACAAGGTCGACCTCGTGGACAAGGAGCGGTATCTCGAGATCGAGCACGATATCGCCGAACGGTTCAGCAGTATGCCTATCATGATATCCGCAGCTGCCGGATTTCATCTCGACGAACTCAAGGATGCCCTCTATGACTGTCTCGGATTTATCCGTGTCTACTTAAAACCCCATGGTGGGGAAGCTGATCTTGAGGAACCACTCATCATCCGCAAGGGAAGCACCGTCGAGGACATATGTATTAAACTTCATCGTGAATTCGTTCAGAAGTTCCGGTACGCACGAATCTGGGGAAAATCAGTCAAGCACCCGGGCCAGCGTGTCGGTATCACCCACAAGATGATCGACGGGGACCTGCTCACAATTATTGTTGAACATTAAGGAGGCCTTTTCCTTTATCCGTGTTGCCATAAATAAAGCCGGAATTTTGTGTACCCGTTTGGTAAAAAAGAAGGGTAAACTACCCGTTTAGCACCCAAGAATCTCTAACAATCCTCCGTCCCCCTTGCGCCAGCCCTGCCCCCATTGGGGGCTCATAGCGCATGCGATACCTCTGAATTAATCCCGATACAGGTAATACAGCACTATCGCAACCGGGGCACCATAGCGGCGGGGCTAAGCCCCTGGAGCGTGAGTGTATTCCGCTCCCAAGCGAATTCACTTTTTTGCATTCCATTTTGGACATGCAATTTTTGCCGTTCTTCACTCCGTAAATCTCTTTTCGATTTAGGTGTTAAAATTGCATATTACCCAAAAAGGAAATGTGCGGTACATTTCTTTGATTCAAACACTTCAGCGTGCATGAGTGTGCAGAAAACAAATCATTCTTTCAATAAACGGAGTTTCAGAATGGGTTCAGCAGTCTGTTTTTACTAATCCTGTGGTTCACCATGAACCGCATTTTTGATAATCCTGAGTGGGGCTTCCGTTTTGATCCCATACCCTGAGAAGTGAGTCCTGGTTGCCGGATATCCGGCTGTACGGATTCGTTCCAGAACGATATCTACATGGGGTGGGGAGCACCCGAGCAGCTTTGCAATATGGTGATAATCGTAAAAGGTTGAGGTGGGTAGTTCATCCCGGCAGAGTCTGAATAGTTTTGTCATGTCTTTTTGTGCACCCAGTTGCAGCATACCCGTCTGGGACAGCATCAGGTCAATGATTTCCCGGTTGTACAGTGTCCCCAGCCAGAGCGGCCCTATGGGCTGGAGTGGTTCCTCGCAGTGCGGGCAGGTGTAATCGTGTGCCAGCAGACCCGGCTGCTCCTCGCGATAAGGACATTTTTTGCACTGGTGGATAAATCCCACGTGGTTCAGGGTATCATCCGCTGCCTGAACCCCCCGGCGCAACCTGAGGTGGACCCGTGTGAAATGCTCCCGTGCATAGCAGAAGAGTGGTTCAATGCCCCGGTCGTACTTCACGGTCTCCCTAACCACGAATCCTATGAGGATCCGCAGGCCCACCTCGCTGTGGTACTCGGTATTCAGGGGTACCGCACCATAACGCCGTATACCCGCTTTAAAGTGTGCCCCGCACAGAGGGGCAGTGTCTGTCGCTGTCATGAAGAGAAACCGGCGGCACCCCCTTACTGCTGCATCGACAAACATCGCAGGTGTCCCGAAAGGATCGAGGTCTACTGCATCAAAGGATTGGTCGGAGAGCAGGGCATTGACATCCCGCTCAACGATGGTAACGGGAAGACCGGTATGAATTTTATTCTGTGTTATCAGTGAGGTTGCAGTTGAATCCCGGTCACAAATCGTCACTGGAATACCACATTCACCAGCAACCCGCAGGCCTCGGATCCCGGTTGCTCCCATAGCGTCCAGATAATCTGAAGGTTTCAGCAAGGAGAGGAGGAGGACGGTTACGTCCCGGTTCAGTTCCATACGCTGATTAAAGAAGATCGGCACGGATCCGGGAGGGAACTGTGATGTTGCATCCTGTTCCGGAACAAGAACTGATGTTGTCCCCTCCCTGACCTCGGTGAGTATCATTGTTCACATCTGTTGCAGCGCGCAAAACTTATACATATTCCCCCTCAATGGATATGGGCAGGGCGAGTGGCTTAGCCCGGACATAGCGTCAGCCTCCTAAGCTGAATGCCGGGGGTTCAAATCCCCCCTCGCCCGTTGCAGGGTTTTTATAGTTTTTTCCTGCAGGTTAATCATCCGACAGAGAGAGCATATATCAATGAGCATTGCAGGCCTTTTTACCATAACCAGGCCGCTGAATTCCATTGCTGCCGGCCTTGCTGCCCTTGTCGCGTACCTTATCGCAACCGGTACGATCATCCCGCAAGTCCTGCTGCTTTGTGCTATTGTTTCCCTTATTACGGCAGCGGGGAATGTTATCAACGATTATTTTGATGTGGAGATCGACCGGGTGAACCGCCCGGACCGGCCCATCCCATCCGGTCAGGTTGGCCTTCCTGCAGCCCGTGCGTATTCCGTTACGCTCTTCCTTGCCGCGATCCTTATTTGCATTTTTACCAATGAACTTTGTATCGCGATCGCGATCTTCAACTCGGTTCTCCTTGTCGGGTATGCGGTCTGGTTGAAACGCATGCCGCTTTTTGGGAATATCGCAGTATCCTATCTTGCAGCAAGTATGTTCCTTTTCGGTGGGGCTTTCGACGGTCTGCCCGGTCTTTTGAATATCATACCGTTTGCAGTAATTACGTTTTTTGCCATGCTCGCCCGTGAGCTGGTCAAGGATGCCGAAGATGTTGACGGGGACCGGGCCAGCGGGGCGGTTACGATCCCTATCCGCTATGGAATTAAAGCAACAACTCTCCTTGCCCTTTCCTCTGCTCTGCTCGGGATTATCGCAAGCATGATTCCTGGTCAGCGATGGGGATTCTGGTACATCTGCGGTATTCTTCTTGTCGATGGTGTCATCCTGTATGCCTCCATGAAAGCGGTGAGGTGCACAACTCCGGAAGGGGTAAAAAGGTCGGGCGCCTCCAATCTCCTGAAAGCCGGCATGTTTGCTTCGCTCCTGGTCTTTGCCCTTTCGGCTGTATTCCTGTAATTTCAGGTATCTGTCCCGTCTGA
The DNA here is from genome assembly GCA_022710665.1 of Methanoregula sp. Lineage (GTDB taxonomy): Archaea > Halobacteriota > Methanomicrobia > Methanomicrobiales > Methanospirillaceae > Methanoregula. Next base: position 4,323 of record JAKLGN010000060.1, read on the forward strand.
TCTTTTTTCTTATTGCCATTTTTTGGAGCAACAAGTTTATGCCCGAACCATACCACAGGTACCTGAGTAAAATATGCCAACCGTCCTACAGAAGGGTACAACTTTTTTTGCGCAGAAAGGATCGTATTTCGAAGGCAATGTAAAGATCGACGGGGATTTTATTGTTCCTTCCCATACGCATTTCTGGGGACGGCTGACGGTGACGGGATCACTCGAACTCGGTCCGCGGTCCAGCGTCGCCCTTGATATCCGCTGCTGGAACGCCATAATCGGGAGCCAGTGCCGGATCAAGGGCCCCATCACAGCCCATGGCGATGTAACGATCCTCGATCATGCGGTTGTCCACTCGGTTGATGCGGGAGGTAATGTAATCCTCCGAACCGGTGTTTCAGTCGGGGAAGTGAGAAGCGGGGATGCTATCATCGTCCATGGAAAGATAAAAAGCGGTAACCTAGTCGGTAAGAGTATGAAGGTTCTCGGGGAGTGATGCGGGGTCAATACCCAAAATTGCTGTTTCATAGATCTCTGGCCAGTTGGCAATCGTTTCCACGCAACCTTCCTTCAAGGTGACGATTCCCATAACAACAAGACCCATCTTGTCGGCCATGTCTATGCCCTCTTTCACTTCTGAAAGGCACCCGACACCGATGATTGCTTTCGGCCGGTACTTTTTCACCATACGCTTGATAAAGGATGAGCCGGGAACGATGAACACTTTGTAGCCCATCCTCTCAAGGAGAAGCCGGGCTGCACCCACATCGCACTGGCCACAGTTGTTGCACTTCAGACCTTCAGGAGTCAGGTGTGCCGGGCATTTGGAGGAACGCAGGCACTGAGGTATGAATATTGCTCGCTCTGCTACGGGGATTTTTGAAAATTCCGTGGCATTCATGGAATTCATAAGTTTGATCAAAAAGGTGTAAAGTTCCCGGTCCTCAAGCCCGAAGAAGCGGAACATCCCTTTCATCAGGCCTTCGAGAAAGACCAGTCCTGACTTTATCAGTTTCGGAAAATACAACCGCTTCTGCTTGATGGAGTACAGTGAGATGATGACCAGGACAAACGCGGATATGAGCGCCCCCAGTATGATAATAATCGTAAGTTCACCGATCAGGAATATCAGGTGATTCCAGGTGAGAAAATCCAGAGCCATTCTTCTCTCGTTTGTGTGGTGCCGGATTATTTAGTCCTTCCCCGTATGAGATCGGTCAATGCAAAGGGAGGTCTGATAATACCGTTTTCTGTAATTATACCGCTCACAAGCTCCAGCGGAGTTGCATCGAATGCCGGGTTCCATACCGGGACGGCATGGGGGACATAGGTACGGTTTCCGATAGTGGTGATCTCATCCCTTCCCCGTTCCTCCACAACAACCTCGCATGCTTTTCTGTTCACATCAAATGTCGAGAGCGGTGCGGCTACATAGAACGGAATCCCGTGATAGCGGGCTAGGATCGCATGCATGTAGGTTCCGATCTTATTAAACACTGCATCCCCGGTGATCCGGTCTGCCCCGACTATCACGGCGTCGATACTGCCCGAGCACATGAGTGAAGCGGCCATGGAATCGGCAATGACTTTTACAGGGATGTCATCCCGTGACAGTTCCCATGCTGTGAGGCGTGCCCCTTGCAGGAGCGGGCGGGTTTCGCACGCGATGACGCTGACGTGTTTGCCTGCCTTTATGGCGGAGCGGATAACCCCCAGTGCTGTCCCCCACGATGAACACGCAAGGGCTCCGGCATTACAGTGGGTAAGGACGGTGCTGGTATCGGTCAGCAGCCTGGCACCATGGTCTCCGATGGCATGACAACAGGCAGTATCCTCAAAAAAGACCTTCTCCGCCTCAATGAGTGCCCGCTCCCGTGCTGCTGGTACGTCCGGTGCATCTTTTATCGCGTCCAGCACACGGCAGGTTCCCCAGCCAAGGTTCACCGCAGTCGGGCGGGTGGACCTGAGCAGTTCGGCATCGCGCGATACCACTTCGAGAAACGGGCCTATCGTTTTCTTCCTGCACTGCAATGCTGCCAGGGCAACCCCAAACGCTCCCGCAACCCCCAGTGCCGGTGCTCCCCGGATCTCGAGTCGCTGTATCCCCTTTACCAGCCGCTGAACGCTCCGGCACTCGACGATCCGCTCCTCATTCGGGAGAGCTGTCTGATCGATATAATGGATACATCTGGTTTTTTTGTCCAGCGAGATCGGAGAGGTACTATTCACGCCGATCGCAACCTGACGGCATCATGAAACGCCCGCATTGCTGCTGAGCCTCCTGAAGCAACGCTGTCCGGGATATCTTTTGGAGCAACCGCTGTACCCGCCACATAGATTCCCGGCCGCAGTGTTGCTGTCGTGTCCATGGCATCATGAACGGTTTTGACAAAGCCGGTTTCCTCAAGTGGAATGCCCAGTCTCCGCGCAAGGTCTGTCAGGGATTCAGCGGGCCCCATACCCACGGAAAGCACAACCAGGCCCGGATGCAATACAGATACTTCGGAGGTCTCCGAGTCCTCGACCTGCAGGATCAGGCCGTTTTTATCGGCAACGATATCTGACGGCATTCCACGGAGGAAACGAATCCCCAGTGTCTTGGCCCGCTCGAAATATTCTTCGTATCCCTTCCCATAGGATCGGATATCCATATAGCATATCGTAACGTCGATCGATGGATTTTTCTCCTTGATCAGGATAGCGTTCTTTATCGCCTGCATACAGCAGACGCACGAGCAGTACGGGCGGCCGACAGGGATATCCCGGGATCCTACGCACTGGATAAAGACAACACTATCCGGGGGTTTTCCGGTACTCATCCTCAGTAATTTTCCTCCCGTCGGGCCGCTGGCATTCATCATCCGCTCCAGCTCGAGACTGGTCACGACATCGGGAATGGCTAAATGGTTGAATTGCGGTTTTTTCCGGGCATCGAAAACAGCATACCCGGTCGTAAGTATGATGCTCGCTGCATCGACAATTATCTCCTGCTCTTTATCCTCACGTTTAACCGATCCGGGACCGCAGACATCATAACAGAGCCCGCACTCGATGCAGTGGTCAGGGTCCTTTACCACTATGTCAGGCATAGCCTGGGAATGGGGTTTGTAGATTGCCTTGCGGACACCGATACCTGCATCGAAGCGGTTATAGACTTCAACCGGGCAGACGAGGACGCAGTCCCCACACCCGGTGCACGTTGATTCGTCAACAAACCGCGGGTTTTTTTTCAGAGTGAGGCGGAAGTGACCGATCTCACCTTCCACCTTCTCAACCTCGGAACATGTGTGGATGG
>JAKLGN010000061.1 GCA_022710665.1 Methanoregula sp.
AAACGAGAACGTGTCCTTGGCAAACTTCTCCTTCCGCAGCCGGAATCCTTCGGGCGCAACGCAACGGAACGCGTAGATCAGGTCACGGAAGAGGGATTCACTCGGGTCGGCGATCACCAGATCTTCGATCTCCCTCGGTGCCATGGTGACATCATAGAGCATCACGGTAAAGCGGTCCGGTTGTTCCACATGCTCTTTCCCGAACTGCTCCCAGAAGATCTTCAGCATCGGGGCGAGATAGGTCTCGTCGGTGATGACAAGGGTAATCTTCCCTTCAAGCGGGTTCACGTTCGAAACATCGCGGACGCGGACGATTGTTGTGATCTTCCGGAGTGTTCCCACCGCGACAAAGACCGGCACCTTCGGGTCGATAAAGATATGGAGTTTCTCGATCACTTTCAGGAGGTTGTGGTCGAGCAGGACGTCGTTGGTGATCTGTTTGTAGTATTCCGCCCCCAGCGGCTCGGGGCACTCCACTTCAAAGTATTCAAGGGCAGACATCTAATCGTCCTTTATGAATCCCGATGCAAGGAGCGCGGATCCGACGGCACCGATATACTGCGAATGATGCGGTACGACCACTTTCGTCTGGAGCAGTTCGCCCATGGCAAAGACGAGGCCCTCGATCAGCGATGTGCCCCCGACCATGATAACGGGTTCCTTGATATCCACTTCCTGCAGCTGCTGCTCGAAGACCTGCTCGGCAACCGAATGGCAGGCAGCCGCTGCCACGTCTTCGCGGGTGCTTCCGGCAGCGAGGGCATTGACCAGGCTCTGGGTCCCGAACACGATACAGTAGCTGTTCATCGGTACTTTCGCACCCATTCCTTTCATGGCAAGCGGTCCGAGCTCGGTGATGTCGACACCGAGACGTTTCGAGGTCATCTCCAGAAACCTCCCGCTCGCCCCGGCGCAGATGCCGCCCATGGTGAAGGTACCGGGGATGCCATCCATGACGGAAATCGCCTTGTTATCCATGCCCCCGATGTCGATCACGGTTGCCGGCCCGTGCTGGCGATCGGCGAGGTAGACTGCCCCTTTCGAGTTGACCGTCAGCTCTTCCTGGATGAGATCGGCTTTGATCTCTTTTCCTACCAGGAACCGGCCATAGCCGGTCGTGCCGACTGCCTGTACATCATCCCTTGTGATCCCGGCCTCGGCAAGGGCGTGGGCGATCACGTCATTTGCACTTTTGAGTACTTCAGTCGTGGGTTGCCAGCCGGTGCCGATGATCCGGTTGTCCTTCATCACGACCGCTTTGGTTGTTGCGGAGCCCGAGTCGAGACCCAGGGTGATCCCCTGCTGGGTTTCCCGTGCAAGGAGTGCACGCCGGCGCGCAATCGTGGTGAGCGCTTCCATTCTCGTGAGGAGCGTCCCCGATGTCGTGCGTTCAGTGAAGGAGTAGCTGACCACCGGAAGTTTTGACTGCTCGGTGATGTAGCGCCGGAGCTCGTTTCTCACAATCGCTGCCTCGGCGCACCGGAAGCAGGTTGCGATGAAGACCGCATCTGCCTCCACCCTCCCTTCCACGAGCGCCTTGGCCCGGGCAATGGCGAGTTTTAAGTCCGGGCTCCTCACATCAAGCCCGAAGAGATCGAAGTCCCGCCTTATGTCCTTGAGGGCGATATCCGGGAAAAAGATCTCTCCGCCCACCTCGCGTGCCGCATCGTCAATCTCGTGCTGGATACCGGAATATTCCGCCCCGCAGGAGAGCTGGGCAATCCGTACCGGTGGGGTCATTTCTTCCCCCCCAGAGCATCAAGGAACCGTTTTATTGCCGCCACGAACTGCACTCCCTCTTCCTCGTTCTTCGGGTAGTACAGGTCGAGCTTCGGGATATCCTTCTGGCGGAGGAGGAACTTGATCAGCTCGTTTGTGCGGGCGCACCCCATGCAGCCGAACGAGAGGTCGGCATCATTGATGATGATGGCAGCCTCGCAGGCCTCGATCTGCGGTCCGTAGAGTGACATCCTGCCCCGGACACCGGCTGGCACCTCGACTGCCGCCCATCTCAGGCCTTTTTTCGGCTCCTCGGGAGTTATCTGGAGCGGCGGGGACTCAAGTCCTGCAGTCTGGATGCGTTCGCGGACGGCAATGGCAGACGAGAGGGGGGTGTGGCCGAAGCGGGATACCATATCAGAGAGGATCAGGCTCGTTGCAGGGTAAATGAATACTTTAACCATTTCAGGACTCCTGTGCATCGATAAGTTTCTTGAGCCGGGAAAAATCGAGCTCCTTGTGTTCCAGCGGATTTTGCGGCAGGGGGATTGTGCTCAGATCGCGGGTCTTTATCGCTTCAAGACCGTGCGAAACATAGGGGATTACCGTCATCTCGTTCTCCATGCCATGATACCCCGGGCGTGCCCCGCCAAGGTTTGCCCGGCAGCGCCGGGGATCCCCTGGAGGGAACCCCCGATCCTTCACGAAGATGTGGTCGGGGTCGATCTTCCTGAGCTCTGCGATGATCCGGTCAACTTCCTCCTGCTTTCCATTGATCACAAGACCAAAACAGGTCTCCTTGACCATGGCATCCTTCGAGATCTCGTACGCCCGGATCCCGAGATCCGCCGGGGTGATATCGAACGACTCCACCACTACGTATTTCGTCACGGTGCCCGCGAGGACCGGTGTATATTCTGTCATCGTCGCACCTCCCGTATATACACGTTCTCCCGCTCCTTCACTTTTTTGAGTTTTCCCGTATCAATGACCCGCCCAATCATGTTGGTCCCTTCAAAAGGCTCTGAGGTAGGCCCGAACTCCTTGTTTGCCGATAGGCGCACACCCACAAGCCCCGCCCCCTTGCGTGAATCATTGGTGATGCCGAGACCGGCAGCCGGGGCTTCATCAGCGGGAGGATTTTCCGGGTTGATCTTGATACCCACCGGGATCTCCGGCCTGAACAACACCACGTCATCGAACTTGAAAAAGACCGGCAGCATACCGGCATCGTGTTCGACAAGTCCGGTGACCTTCCGGAAGATCCCGCAGCTGACCGGTGCGTTTGCATCGTCAAGCTCGATGTCAATAACCTTATCAGAAGGTGCCGTTGTCACCGTGACCTTCCGTTCGGCCAGGACATCAAGCGTGGTGCCCGGTTCCTGGGAGACCACGATCCGCTCACCGATGTCCTTGTCAAAAACCAGGGTGAACCCCCGCTGGGAGGCTATCTCTTTTGCCCGCTGGATCGGTTGGCCGAGCAGGTCGATCCGTTCCGGTTGGACCTTCACCGCGATCACGTCATGCTCACGCGCAAGCCGGACGAGCTCAATACCCTGCACCACCTGCCCGGCAATGCTGTGTACCATGCTGCTCGGGACATCGGTCCGGTAGAAGAAAACCCCCCCGGAAGATTTTCCCGTTGCCCGGACCGTGACCGCACCTTCTCTCCGCGGGTGGCGGTATTCACGGGGAACATCCGTCCCGGCACGCCGGAGGTCAGCGATATGGGTGCTGGTTGCCCGGTCCACGACAAACCTCCCGGACTGGAGCGCAAGGAGCATGTGCTCCACGCTTGCCGCCGCTTCTGTCGTGACCTTTTCCGTGGAAAAACCCTGGGCAACGAGACCAACGCGGGTGACGACGAGCATCCCGTCTTCAAGGATGAGGCCCGGATCGGTCGTTGTGAAGGAGCGGCTGGTGTCCGCCCAGCTGATCACCGGCTCAATTTTTGTTACCCGGGCATCGGTCGACCAGCGATCGAGCACTCCCCGCCCGCTGATCACGGTCCCGATGACACCCCCGCTCTCATCCGCGCCATGGTCGGCAGAGTGCCGGCTCTTTGAAAATATCAGGTACGACCGTGCCGGATCATACCCCCCGCAGCCGAGAATGACATCCCCCCGTTCGTACAGGTGGGGTTTTCTTTTGGGGTGAATGTCGGCAGGGAACGGACCGAAGGCGGCGGCATAGCGGTCTCCCCAGTGAAGCATCAGCTGCGGAACAATCGACGGCGATTCCAGAAAAGATAGATGTTCGCCGGAGAGCTCGACCGTAATCTGGCCTGCGGTCGTACTGATGGCAAGGCTGTCGGTTTTCGCCTGCTCCTGGGTGGCGGGGCGGATGATTGCAACAGAACAGCCCGCAGGGTGATCTTTCAGAACATCCCCGAGGGTAGTGCCCTGACCGATCTCCAGCCTCTCACCATCGAGGTGTATAGAGACCATCGGCGCCTCAGGGTGCCGGTTGGCTCATGACCTTACGCTCTTCCGCGGTCAGGTGAGTCAGCACTTCAAGGGTCTTTCCTATCTCTACGATCTTGCCGCCCCGCATCAGAGCGGTGCGGTCACAGGTATCCCGCACGAAGTCCATGTCGTGGGAGACGACGATGAAGGTCTCATCCATCTCCTCACGGGCATGCATGATGGAGTGCTTCACATCGATCTTGGTGATCGGGTCCATTGTCCCCGTGGGTTCGTCAAGGATTACCAGGCGCGGCTCACGGATGAGCACCTGTGCGAGGGCAACGCGGTGCCGCTCGCCTTCCGAGAGCTGGGCTGGCATCCGCTCGAGGATCTCCGTGCACTTCTCCTCGGAAAAACCGGCCATCCTCAGCGTTACGAGAGCCTTCCGCATCGCAAGCTCCTTGGGGAACTCGAGGCCGATAGCATCGGTCAGGTTGTCGAGCACCGTACGGTGCGGGAAGAGGTCATATTCCTGATGCAGGAGCCCGATATAGGGTGTAGCCCTGCCACGCTCCTCAACACCCGGTTTGGTCATGTCAACCCATTCCTCCCCGATCCGGATATTTATTTCACCGCTTGTCGGTTCGACAAGGCCGGCGATGATACCGGACAGGGTGGTCTTTCCTGCCCCGCTCTTCCCGATGATTCCGAAGATCTCCTTGGTCTGCACCTCGAACGAGACCCCGTTGACCGCCTTGACCACCCCGCGGTCAACGGATATGTAGCGCTTGAAAAGATCGCGGGCTACCAGGATCTTCTCACCAAACTCTGTCACCTCATACTTCTCGCTGTCGTCGATGCCTTTCATGAACTGGGCAATGACATCCTGAGGCTTTCCTATGCCGGCGATGCTGCCGTCCACGAGCAGGATGGCACGGTTTGCCACGTCCTCAATTACCTGCGAGAAGTGGGATGTGACCACGATCCCCATGTTGTTGGTTTTTGCGGCTTCCAGAAGCATCTCGTGCACGACCTTTGCGGTGCCGGGGTCGAGTGTCCCGGTCGGTTCGTCGGCAAAGAGCAGGAAGGGTTCCTTTGCAAGCTGGCGGGCAAGGACAACCCGCTGTTTCTCGCCACCCGAGAGGTCCCGGGCGATATGCATCATCCGGTGCGAGAGCCGCACCTGGTCGATGAGGTCAGCTGCCCGGTTGATTGCCTGTTCGGGCGGGTATTCGATATCGTCGAGAGCGTGGAGGACGTTCTCGATAACCCGGTCATCGCCATACAGGGCAAAGGAACGCTGGAACATGATTGCCGTCCTTCGCATGAGACGGCGCCGGAGGGTCTCGTCCTTCTCGTTCCAGAGATCGATGTCCTGTGATGTCATGGTGCCGCCACATTGCGGGCACGGTTTCCCGGCAGCGCTCCCGACATCAAGATATGCACACCCGTTGCAGACGGCGGCATGATAGATGATCCTGCCGCTCGTTGGTGGCTGTTCCACACCACGCATGAGATGCATGAGGACCGTCTTTCCTGCACCGCTCCTGCCTATAATCCCCAGGATTTCCCCTTCGGCTATTTCAAAAGAAACATTTTTGAGTACCGCCTTGCCATCAAAATCCATCCGGAGATTCTCTACCGTGATCAGTGGAGCATTCATAATACCATTGTATCTAATGTTGCACCGGACGCATATTACCTTTTATATGGAGTACCACAACCGTCACGATCGCAATTTTTCCGGGCTGTGATCAGGTCCTGCACAATAGTCACCACTTCCCCCACGCTTTTCACCACATGATCCGCCTCTTTGTACAGGTCCTCCGGGCGGTCGCCGGGCTGCTGAACCGTGAGGATGGCAATGTCCGCGTTCCGCATGGCACACAGGTCATTGATCCCGTCCCCCACCATAAGCACCCGATCGTAATCCTGCCGGAGATCGTTGACGATCTGCGCTTTTACTGTCGGGGTAGCCACGCCATATACCCGGTCGCGGGGGATGCCCAGATGATCGGCCATCCGCTCCAGTTTCGTTACCCGGTCCCCGGAAGCAATGAAGGTCGGCACACCCATGCGGTGGAGTGCGGTAATCGCATCCTTCGCCCCGTCAAACGGCCACCCCCCGGCCGTGATGGCAAACTCTATGCCCCGCTGTGCCATGTTGATGATCGCCCCGCTGTTTAAGGTCACAACCGACTCCTCTTTGCAAACCGTCCAGACATTCCGGATGCATTCCTGCAGGTCACCCACCCGTGCGCGGTCATCGGCGTAGAGGATGTCCCCTATCTCATCAGCTGTCGTAATCTTGCGCGTGCAGCTGATGCCGAACCCGATGTCATGCCGTTTAAGGTACTCAGAAAAAAGTACCTCTGCGGGTGATGCCAGAAGGTCCTTGGAATGGACGGGGAGAACGATCAGCACCCGATCAGGGGAACTGAACGTGAGGGTTGTGGTCTCGATCCCGGGGAGGAGTTTATGGTTGCCGATATCCTTTGCAACCCGGTAGGTGTTCAGGAGCGTTCCTGCACTATCGAAAACAACGGCTACTGACATGACTTGCACCCGGCAATAAATCTATGTGCTTTTTGTGCTCATTCATTGAATGAAGCTGATGTCCGTACCTGAAACCGCAGAGAAGATAAAGAGCATGGAGATCCGGGGAGCCGGCAGAATCGCCCGGGCTGCTGCAGAGGCGCTTCGGGACCATGCGCTTTCTCTCGAGTCAAAAGACCTGCCGGCATTCAATAGCGAGATGAGGAGAGCAGCAGAACTCCTGGTGGCTACCCGTCCTACTGCCGTATCGCTTCCGAATGCTGTTCATATTGTCATGACCGGGCTCGATGGCGCGAAGACCGCAGCCGGGGCAAGAGCTGGCATCGTCGGGCGTGCTGACCAGTTCATCCGGAATTCTCATACAGCGGTGGATAACATTGCCCGGTTCGGATCCCGCCATATCCGCGACGGGGACACGATCCTGACCCACTGCAACTCCGAAGTGGCGCTCGGTTGCATCATTGAGGCTCACCGGAGCGGCAAGGAGATTGAGGTCTTCGCTACGGAAGTGAGACCGAGGAATCAGGGTTATATCACCATCAGGACTCTGAACGATGCCGGTATCAAAACAAACTTCATCGTGGACTCGGCAGTCCGCTCGTTCATCCATGACATTGACCTGGTGATCGTGGGTGCCGATGCCGTCACTGTCAGCGGGGCGGTGGTGAACAAGATCGGGACCTCCCAGGTGGCACACACGGCAGCCGAGGCGCGGGTGAACATGATCGTGGCGGCCGAGACGTACAAGTTTGCCCCGCGGACGGTCATCGGGGAACTCATCCGGATCGAGGAGCGGACGCCTGACGAGGTCCTGCCGGCTGCAATGGCAAAAACCCTGCCGCATGTGACCGTGCGCAACCCGGCATTTGATGTCACGCCGGCGGAATATATCGACCTGATCGTGACCGAGGCCG
>JAKLGN010000062.1 GCA_022710665.1 Methanoregula sp.
GCAAACGCGACAAGTACAATGACCACATAGATGATCATGTTGTTGGCGCGTTCCTGCTGGAGGTTTACCACTTCAAAGGTGTCCTTTGCGGCTGCCCGCAGCACTTCACTGATATCGCCTCCGGCCCTGCTCGCTTTTGCGATCAGGTCTACGCTCCTGTCGGCAAGTTTTGTGCCGAGACCTTTCCCAAAATGGTAGAGTGCCTCAACGAATCCGACTCCCCAGGACATCTCGTTGTCCAGCTTGTGGATATGGGGAGTGAGTGCGCCATACTCGGCACTTGCAACAAGGTGCACCGCGTTGGGCAGGGTCATACCGGAATCATTCATTCCCGCGAGGTCCCTGAAGAAGTTGGGCAGGGCATTTTCCAGGCTCTTGATACGCCACTGTTCCTTGAAATCGAGCAGCGCAAGGGGCACAACGCAGATGAGCACGGCAAGGACGGCAAAGTCATCTATAGATGTCGTTTTGAAGAGTACCGACATACCATATGTCCTCACCATGTAGAGGAACCCGGCAATAAAGACCAGCAGGCCGAGTGGGATGCAGACGATCAGAATATTCTCCGGTTTTTCGGTGAGCACCTGGATGGGATGCTTCATGAACCGCCCGATCCCCTGCCGGGTCTGGCGCTCCTGATCGAGTTTTTTTGTGATCTCGGCGAATTCGGCTTCCATCGAGGATAATTCGGATGATTTCACCTGCTCCTTGGCATGTTCGCCTTTGTTGAGGAGGTTGTCAGCAATATCCTTGAAACCCATATCAGGACTCCGGGGTCATCGAACTGATCATGATCACAAACGCGATACTGCCGAGGGGAATCATGGCATAGATGATGGCATAGAGAAACATCGGATTGTTGTCTCCCGAGAGCGTGGACATGATAGCCTGCAGGATGATCAGGAAAAGGGTTCCGGCCACCATTGCCGTCACATACGATTCGGCAATGAGTGCAAGGGTATCCAGGAACAGCTTCTGGGTCTGGCGGTTCTCAAGAGCATACTGATCGGCCTTGGTCCGGAAATAATCCGTCAGGTTCCCTCCGCTGGAGATACTCGCCATGGCACCCTGTAAAAATTCCTTCATCCGTTTGCTGGGTGTGCTCGAAGAGACCAGCCGCATTGCGTCGATCAAGTCCCTCCCGAAGATATCGATCTCCCGTGCAATATACCTTGCTTCCACGGAACTTTCCCCGTAAATCGGGCTGTCTCCGAGAAGCCGGAACACTTCGGCAGGCGTGATACCAGCCGTGGACATGGAAGTAACGTAATTGATTGCATATGGCAGGCTCGCATCGATATTCCTGCGGCGGTTTCCCCCCTCGATACCAGGATATAAAAGGAAGATCGCATACGTGATTCCCCCGAAGACCAGCAGGGAGAAGACAGTGATGAGGATTGTTCCGATCACGAGGCTGTAGGGAGCAAGACCCAGAAGCGGTCCGGGAACAGCTCCCCGGTATTTGATCATGGTCGGGACTTTGAACAGCCAGGATATGGTTCCTATGAGGATGGCTGCAACCAGGCCAACGAGGATGGCGCTGAAAAAGGCAGTTGAAAGATATACTTCGAACGGGGTCTTCAGCCGTGCTGAGATGATATCGTTCCTGAGCTGGCCATAATCATCCCGCTTCGCCTTCATCCGTTTACCGAGAAGACTGAAACAGAACCGCTCGTAACTATTCATAGAGCTCCTTCCTGACTTTCTCTATGACGGATTCCGGATCGCGGTGGTAGGAGATAAGGATCCTTGCAACATCCTTGTAATGGCGGATCTTCTTGATCCTCATCCATTCAAGCACCTCCTGCCGGCGCTTGAGCTCTTCTGCCATACGGGTATCGCTCCAGCCTTTTGACTCCATAATCTCTTCGAGGATATAGGATTTCCCGGAGTAGGAATGCTCATCGGTCGCCGAGCGCCACCGGAAGACCTCGTTTGTGATCAGTTCATTGGTCCTTGGATCGATATCCAGAAGTTCAACGATCTGCTTGTTGCGGCGGATACGCTTGCCACCGACACGAGCCTGCACCTGGATGAGGACAAAGTCCAGTGCCGAAAGCATGTTCCGCGGAACGTCCATCGGCGGGTTCTCGATACGGTGCACGACACTGGCAACCGAGTCCGCGTGAATCGTTGAGTAAGTAACATGGCCCGTGCTCATTGCCTGGAAAAGGGTCTGGCATTCCTTGCCACGGACCTCACCGACGATGATGTATTCGGGACGCTGTCGCATTGCAGCGCGCAGCAGCTCATACATGTTGATCTCGCCGCGGCCTGCCGTATCGAATGAGTCCCGGGTTACGCTCGGGATCCAGTTCGGGTGGGGAAGTTTCACCTCGCGGGTATCTTCGAGGGATACGATCTTCGCCATCGGGGGAATAAACAGGGAGATAGCATTGAGGGCTGTGGTCTTACCGGATGCAGTCCCCCCGGCAAAGATGGCGGACTTGCCGGCCTCTACGCAAAGCCAGATGTAGGCGATCGCAAGAGGAGAAAAGGTACGCCACTCGATGAGATCCGTTGGTGTGAGTGGCTCGTCCTTGAACTTACGAATCGTGAAGGTCGACCCGTGCGCGGTCACTTCCTGGCCGAGCGTCATCTGGATACGTGAACCGTCCTGCATGGTGGCATCGAGAATAGGCTCGGCGATCGAGATGTACTTGCCCGCCCGCTGGGCGAGCTTGGTCACGAACGAATCAAGTTCTTCCGCTGAGTTATATGCAATAGATGTTTTCATTGATTCGTAGCTTGAATGGAAAGCAAACAGCGGGGTATGAACCCCATCGCACGAGATATCTTCAATATACTTGTCGTGCATGATCGGGTCGATCAACCCGTCTCCCAGGAAATCCTTGTACATGTTGTAATGGATCTTTTCCCGTTCCATGGGTGAGATGTTCAGCCCGAAATCCAGCATGATATCATTCGCAGCGGTACGGAGTTTCTGGCGTGCATCCTCCTTTGAAATGTCCTTGGTATTGATATCCAGCGTTTCGAAGAGACGCTCCTTGAGTTCTTTCAAGAGATCTTTTTCCGGATCGGAGAGCACAGGTTCAAGAACGTCATACAGGTATTCATGGGTGGAATGATCGTAGGTTATACGGACATAAGCATAGGGTTCATTGACCGGGTACATTTCCATCTCTTCTATACCGGGTTTTGGAACAAATGAGAGATCCACAAGCGGTCCGTGAACTTTCGGATCGTATTCCTCCTGTTCGGCACGGATTTTCTTGAAGATGGATCCTAGACCGAATTTTTTTGCCTCGGATTTCGCTTTGACCGTGGGGGTGATGATCTCCTCGTCGATATCGAGATCCTTGAAACCGGCGGTTGAGAATTCCTTTTTCCACATCTCGGTAAATTCATCCGGCAGGACCCCCGTGCCGGTGCTTTCGAACGATTTTACATGCCCGTGGAGGTCGATCTCATCTATCTTGAAACTGGCGCCCTTGGGAAGAATGAGGCCCGAGATATCTGTGATCTGATCGACGCTGATAATCTTCTCATCAGCTTCGGTTTCCGGTTGGGTCTTCTCAGCTGGTTCGTAAATCACCTTCTTCTTAGGTTTCCCCTTACGGAGCGCGTCCCTGGGGTCTTCATCGATGATCTCAATTATCTCTTCTTCAGCAGGGAGGACCCTTGCGGGAGTTGATGCCTTTCGTGCTGTCAGAACCGCAGAGGGGGCTGGATTTGGCTGGGAAGGCGCGGTTTCGGCAACGGGTTCAGGGATATCATCAGAATCAGAAAAAAAACTTTCTGTGGAATCCGGGTGAGTTACATCAGGGGGGGCATGTTCTGCGGCCGGATCATATTCAGCCTTGTTCGTCGTGCCCAGCCTCTTTATCAAAGCTGAAAAATCACCGCCATCAGATGAAGATGTATCAGCAGCAGGTTGAACTTCTTTTCCAGCCGCTGCTGCGAGTGGAGCATGCTTTTTCTTTCCGCCGATGATCTTCATGAGGGAATCGACGTCTTCTAGGGTGTCGTCGTTTTCTGTGTTCACTTCAGATAACCTCCGCTTATTAATTGTGTTTCCTGTGAACCAGGTCCAGTAAAGGATAATTTACACCAGAGTATACCCATTCTCTGCATACTTGAGTTATTCAGAAGTTATTCTATATAAATTATCCTAAAGTAAAAAACGGCTTTTTACATATCAAATTCGTGAATTCAGGAAACCTCTCGCACTTGCTCGCTCTTTTTACTGAGTGGTTTCACACTGGATACTTTTAAGTACTACCCGGATTAGTCCCAGATGGGTGTCTGCGGATGTGAATACGCAGAGAAAAAGGTCGCCGCAGGGAGCCACAATAAACTTGTTTTCTGCTGTCTCAAGGATCATCTGTTCGAGCGGGCCTGCGTTCATATCCTGGGCGATCTTGACACCAGCCCGCATGAAATCTTCAGCAGTTGCAGCCACGTGCTCGAAATCGGCATTGCCAATGGACTGGACGGGAAATCCTTCATAAAAGGCTGACACTGCAATAACCCCCGGCTGGCTCAAGATCTTGTTTAACTTCCCCTGGTCAAGATGTACAGGAGAACGCCCGATGCTGTCCCCTGTTTTTTCAGCAGATTCCGGCAGTGTCTGTAGGCCGGACGGCGAGGGAATTTCTTCTGAAATGACAAGAAGCCGGGACTCACGGCAAATCTCCAGTGCCCTCGAGAATTCCTGATCGTTATAGTTGCGGAGGTGGAATGTCGGATTGGATCCTGCATTACCGGAATTCAGGCTCATAAAAGGGAGCGCACCTGCAGCCTTATGCGACCCAGATGCAGTGCGGAACATCGCTGCTAAGAGCCTGCCCTTGTCATACAGGATAAAGCCTGTTCCCAGGGTGGTCCGGATCTCGACGGCCCCATGGAAGGTCTTCATGTCGTTGAAAAATTTTTCATCATGATGAGGGGTAATGGTTCCCCCCTCAGTTCCTGCAGGTAATTTCATAAAAAGAGGAGGGCTGGATCAGAGCGCAGCAACAATACGCTCTTTATTTTTCTTGAGTTCGTACCTTATCCTTCCGACATTCGCTGTAGTGTCTGCTACCAATGCTATGAGTTCATCAGCAGACAGCGGTGCAAGAATAATGGGGCCCTTTTCCAGCTCAACCAGCATCTGGGAAAGCTCACCCTTACCTAGAGTATTTCCCATCGCTTCTGAGGTCCCGAGACCCGTCGACGCCATAGCACCGAGCGCTTCAATATCCACCTTGCCGGAAACTGCACTCTCAATTACAAACCCGTCTCTTCCAACAACAACAGCTGCTGATATGCCTTCGACTTTCAGAAACTCCTCAAGTAATGGTTTGAGCATCTTTTCACCACTTAGCAATTGTATCTTTGTATCATTCTTATATTAAAAAGTTTCTCTAAATTCCGGCAAGAAAAAGGGATTCCTGCAGTAAAATAAAGAGCTTCAATGGTTGTTATCCTGATAAGCCGGATTAAATAAGAGAGCGATTAATTGCGTGAAAAATCCGGTTGCATAAAGTGGTGATAGCTATCTCCTTCCGATCAAAAAGAAATTAAATAGTTCAGCATCGCAAATCTACACATAATGCAACTTCCGCGGGGCACATTTCGTGAGATCATAAAAGGTGTGGAGCTCATGAGCCTCCTGCATGCGCTGGACCGGGAAAAATTCTCCGGCATTGCCAACCTTTCCTCACCTTCCCTGGCCGGGACCCTTGTTTTCAAGGCAGGTAAATGTATCCTTGTTAAAGTAGGGAACAGTCGCGGTGATACCGGGTGGGGTGATGTCCAGAACGCGGGAACCGAAGAGGTGGATGCTGCCCTCTCCGTGCTCGGAGATGCCCAAATCGGACTGGCGCTGGAGTTCAATAAACCCTGCCGGATCCTAAAGTCCGGGAAGCTTGACCCGGCCCCAATATCCAACCAGCCCGCGAACCCGGCCACCCGTGAAACCCCCCACACATCCCAGCCACAGAAAACTGCA
The DNA here is from genome assembly GCA_022710665.1 of Methanoregula sp. Lineage (GTDB taxonomy): Archaea > Halobacteriota > Methanomicrobia > Methanomicrobiales > Methanospirillaceae > Methanoregula. Next base: position 5,957 of record JAKLGN010000062.1, read on the forward strand.
GCTGCCGTTGCACCATCGAACCCCTCTACAAAACCTGAACCCACCTTCCATCAGGTCCCTGCACCGGCGCCCCCTCCGAGAGCCCCTCCTCCACAAGGCCCACCACTGAACCCATACCTGTTTTCCAAAACAGTCGCGGCTCCGGTTCACCCATCGCCACCATTGCGGGATTCACCACCTCGCAGCGAAGAAAAGGACTCAACCGAAAAAGACCATGACACCGGCCCCTTCGAAGATGACCTCGATACTTTTGAATCAATGGACATTGAGAATGTAACCGATAAGATCCGCACAGACTGTAAGACTATCATCAAGCAGCTCCATCTTGACCACCTGATGGAGCGCTGAAAAAAGGGGGATTTTTTATTACCCAACTCATTCCTGGCATAGAAAACACGATTCTCTTTATCATCGTTGTCCTGACAATCATCCTTATCCCAGCCATCCTGTTCATGAGAAAAGCTAAAAAAGCGCGATCTGCAGAAGAGGGACGTGTACGGAGGCAGCGTCTCGATTACCAGCCTTCGGCAAAACCCATTCCCATTACCTCACCAACCCCAACAAAATCCCCCCAGCACCAGCAGTACGCCACTCCTATCTTGGATATTGATGTCACGGAAAACTGTCAGGATCTCGGCCAGAGCCTTGCTGCAATCGTGATGAAGTATTCTCTCGATTCGTTCACGATTGCCACTTCTGACGGCCTCGTTTTCGCGTCATCCATTGACACAATGGCTCAGGAAGATGCTGCAAGGTACAGTGGGAAATTTGCCGGTAAAATGCCGGGGGGTGTTGTGCTGTTCAGCTTGAACCATAAAGGATCCGAGCTTACAGGCATCATGCGGACAAAGGAAGGTATGAGGTGGGAGACCCAGAACCGGATCAAGAACGATACAAAAGCTATTTTAAACAAGTGGATATAACACGATATAAGAAAATTCCAGTAATCTTATATAAATCCAATAGAAATACGTATCACTACAGGGTGTTCAATGGTCAAGGTTTATACAATCGCTTCCGGAAAAGGCGGGACGGGGAAGACAACTTTTTCTGTTAACCTCGGAACTATGCTCGCCCAGTTGGGCAAAGAGACCTACCTTATGGATGCGGATATCGGCATGGCAAACGTGGGCCTCATACTCGGTTTGCAGGACGCGCCGGTCACTCTGCATGAGATTCTTGCAGGAAAAGGCGATATCAATGAAGCAATCTATGAAGGCCCGGCAGGACTGAAGGTAATTCCGAGTGGTATCTCGCTGCAGGGATTCCAACAGGCTGACCCGGATAGGATACGGGATGTAATGGGAGAAATCGTAAAACGTTGTGAATTCCTGTTGATCGACGCCCCCGCTGGTATCAGCAAAGACGGAGTGGTTCCGCTTGCTGTTGCTGACGAAGTCATCCTTGTTGTGAACCCGGAACTCTCGTCCATTGTTGATGCCCTGAAAACTAAGATTCTGACAGAAGTTGTTGGCGGGCATGTCCTTGGTTCTATTATCAATCGGGTTGACCAGAGCAAGACCGATATAATTACCAAGAAGATGGAAAAGGTCCTCGGTGTCAAGGTGCTCGGGATAATCCCCGAAGACAGCAACGTCCGCCGTGCAGCCTCGGTTAAGACCCCGATTGTTATCAA
>JAKLGN010000063.1 GCA_022710665.1 Methanoregula sp.
AGATCTTCCTCATGCTCTACTTCCTGGGAAAGGATCGTAAGGAACATATTATAACTGACCGGATCCTTGTCCTTGGTCTTTTTCAGGAGCGCATTATACGTCTTGATAGCGCACTGTTCACCCTTGATGTTCTGCTCCAGTACTTTAACGATAAACGGGTCGTCGGGAGCTTCATACCCGCAGTTGGTGAGCTTGTACCAGTCCGCCGGTTTCGTTACGGGGGTCCCGCCGAGCTGGATGATCCTCGTTGCCAGGAGGGTTGCATGGGCTAGCTCCTCTGTGGCATGAAGGGTGAGCTCGGCAATGACTGCTTCCTTGTTCGGTCCTTTGACCACTTTTGAACCAATCCAGTACTGGTAATAGGCAAGCCATTCGTCAGAGAATGCCTTGTTGATAAGGTTCACGAGATCCTTTACATCAGTGCCGACTATCTTTCGTCCTAGAGTTCCCATTCTTATGCACCTCGATACCTTACGGGTAACTATCCAATTATGGAGAGCATGGTTTAAATGCATATCCGTCGGCACGCTCCCCACGGCTCGGGCAGGGACCGGGAAACGTCATGGGGCACAGCCTCTCAAAACCACCCTGCACTATCGTTAATAACCCTTCACGCAAATCTAGTATAGAAACCTACAAGGGGCAGTTATGAAGGCGGTTCTGGGTCTTGAGGATGGTTCTTTTGTTACGGGAGATGGATTCGGTGCTGAAGGCGAATGTTGTGGCGAACTCGTTTTCAACACGCTGATGACGGGATACATGGAGGCGCTCTCAGACCCCAGCTATGCCGGCCAGATCCTCATGTTCACGTTTCCGACCATCGGGAATTACGGTGCGGATTTGCAGAACATGCAGAGCCAGGGTGTGAAGGTCCTCGGGACAGTCTGCCGCGAGATCTGCGATATCCCTCACGTGAAACCAACGGTTGCGGAATATTTCGAGCAGAAAAAACTGCTCGGCATGTCCGGCGTGGATACCCGCAGTCTCACCATCAAGACCCGGGTCCACGGCACAATGCGGGCAGCGCTTGTTGTCGGGAGCGATGATGGCGACTATGCCGTGCGGCTCGCGAAAAAGACTCCCTCCATCTCCGACTGCAATCTTATCCCTTCCGTTTCGTGTAAGGCTCCCTATCGCATCCCCGGGAAAGGCAAGCGCGTGGCAATCATCGACCTCGGCCTCAAGACCAATATCATCACCAGCCTCACACGGCGGAAAGGCGACCTCTACATCTTCCCCCATAATACCTCCCATGATGATATCTTCGGGTGCGAACCCGACTGCCTCTTTATCACAAACGGCCCGGGAGATCCCAAACAGGCAAAGGACGCCATCGCAACCGTGGAGAAATGCATCGGCGAACTGCCAATCTTCGGGATCTGCATGGGCAACCAGCTCGCAGCGCTCGCACTTGGCGGCGACACCTACAAACTCAAGTTCGGGCACCGTGGTGCTAACCAGCCGGTCAAATATACCGACGGCAGGATCTTCATCACCACCCAGAACCATGGCTTCTGCGTCGACGCTGAGTCCCTCCCCGATGGCTGCGAGGTCACGTTTGTAAACGCAAACGACGGGACCGTTGAAGGATTCGAGAACGAGGACCTGAGGATCAACTGTGTCCAGTTCCATCCCGAGGCACATGCAGGCCCTATGGATACCGAATGTCACTATTTTGACGGACTCTTCAGGAGGATCGGATAATGCCGAAGAAAGCACACATCAGAAAGGTCCTCATCATCGGTTCAGGGCCGATCCAGATCGGACAGGCGGCGGAGTTTGATTTCTCCGGATCACAGGCATGCCGCGCCATGCGGGAGGAGGGTGTTGAGGTGGTCCTCGTCAACTCGAACCCAGCAACCATCCAGACCGACCCCGGGATGGCGGAGACCATCTACATCGAACCCCTCCGGTCTGATATTATTGCCAGGATCATCGAGAAGGAGAAACCCGACGGTATCCTCTCCGGTATGGGAGGGCAGACCGGCCTGAACATGACTGCGGAACTGGCAGAAATGGGAGCGCTGAAAGATGTGGAGATCCTCGGGACGCCCCTCGAGGCGATCTATAAGGGCGAGGACCGGGAGAAGTTCCGCAGCCTCATGCTCGAGATAGGTGAGCCGGTGCCCAAGAGCATCATCCTGACAAGCCTTTCCCAGATTGAGGATGCGATAAACGCAGTCGGCCTTCCTGCAGTTGTCCGACCTGCATACACGCTCGGCGGTGCCGGGGGCGGCATCGCCCGCACGCGCGAGGAACTCCTCCGCATCGTGGAACTGGGGCTCTCCCGCTCCCGTATCCACCAGGTTCTCATAGAGGAGAGCGTTCTGGGCTGGAAAGAGATCGAGTTCGAGGTCATGCGCGACTCCGCCGACACCTGCATTATCATCTGCGGCATGGAGAACGTCGACCCGATGGGCATCCATACGGGGGAGAGCGTTGTCGTTGCCCCGATCCTTACGCTCCGCGATGACGAATTCCAGACCATGCGGAGCGCAGCGATCAAGATCATCCGGGCACTCGATGTACAAGGTGGATGCAACATCCAGTTCGCATTCCAGAATGGCGACTACCGGGTCATAGAGGTCAATCCCCGCGTCTCGCGCTCATCCGCCCTTGCATCGAAAGCAACCGGTTACCCCATCGCACGGGTCGCGGCGAAGATCGCCATCGGCCTCCGGCTGGACGAGATCACCAACACCGTGACCGGCTGTACGCCGGCATCCTTCGAACCGGCCATCGACTACATCGTGGTCAAGGTCCCCCGCTGGCCGTTCGACAAGTTCAAGGGTGCTGACCGGACGCTCTCCACTGCGATGAAGAGCACCGGTGAGGTAATGGCAATAGGGAGGACAATTGAAGAAGCCTTCATGAAAGCAAAACGGTCGCTCGACACGGATGTCCAGACCCATACCAGCCCGAGCGAGATCCGCATGATCCTCTCACGGCCCACCGACGAGCGGTTCCACTGCCTCTTCGATGCCCTCCGGCAGGGAATGACTGTGGATGAGATCGTCCAGATCACGTCCATCACACCGTTCTTCCTGGAGAAGATCAAGAACATCGTTGATATGGAGAAGCGGCTTGCGGCTGCCCCCGACAGTGACGACGAGATCATTTGCGCGAAGCGCTGTGGGTTCTCCACCGCAGAGATCGTCCAGATCACCGGCAGGACACCGGAAAAAATCGAGGAGATCGTCCCTTCATTGTCCTACAAGATGGTCGACACCTGCGCTGCCGAGTTCCCGGCAAACACCCCGTACTTCTATTCCACCTGCGAGCCCGTCTGCGAGATCGTCCCTACTGAAACGAAGAAGGTGCTCATCCTCGGGTCCGGACCGATCCGGATCGGACAGGGCATCGAGTTCGACTACTGCACCGTCCATGCCGTGCAGGCACTAAGGGAAGAGGAGGGCATCGAGGTCCATATCGTCAATAATAACCCGGAGACCGTCTCCACCGACTTCGACACCTCCGACCGGCTCTTCTTCGAGCCGATGCAGCTCGAGGACGTTATGAACATCCTGAAAAAGGACCGGTATTATGGCGTTATGGTCCAGTTCGGGGGGCAGAACGCGGTCAATCTTGCCGTTCCCCTTGAAGAAGAGATAAAACGGCTGGGCCTTACTACCCTCATCCTCGGTACGAGCCCCGATGCCATGGATATTGCAGAAGACCGCGACCGGTTCAGTGTCCTCTTAAAAAAGCTGAATATTCCCTGTCCGGCAAACAGCTCTGCCTATTCAGAGGACGAGGCAAAGAAAAAGGCAGAGAAGATCGGGTACCCAGTCCTTGTTCGCCCGTCGTATGTACTCGGGGGTCGTGCCATGGAGATTGTGCATGACGAGCACGAACTTGATACGTATATGAAAGAGGCCGTCCGTGTCAGCCGAAACCACCCCGTTCTGATCGATTCCTATCTCCAGAACGCGATCGAACTTGATGTCGATGCGGTCTGCGATGGTGCAGAAGTCCTTATTGGCGGTATCATGGAGCATATTGAACAGGCAGGTATCCACTCTGGAGATTCTGCCTGCGTTATTCCAACCCAGTCCCTCCCCTCTCATGTCATTGACACGGTCAGAGAGTATACCCGAAGACTGGCACTTGGCCTCCGGGTTGTCGGCCTGGTCAACCTTCAGATGGCCGTCAAGGATGGCATTGTCTACATCCTTGAAGCCAACCCGCGGGCCAGCCGCACCGTGCCATTCGTTTCAAAAGCTACCGGCATCCCGATCGCAAAAATTGCGGCCAAGGTGATGGTCGGGAGGAAATTAAAGGAACTTGGATATCAGGAACGGGATATTAACCATGTGGCGGTAAAAGAGGTGCTGCTGCCCTTCAACAAGCTGGCAGGAGTCGATACCATGCTTGGACCGGAGATGAAGAGCACCGGTGAAGTCATGGGCATTGACTACGATTTCGGGCTTGCTTTCTACAAGGCCTGCATATCGGCAGACAATGAACTCCCGCTCAAAGGCAACATCTTCATATCCGTCAACATGGAGCAGAAAGAAGAAGTGATCCCCATTGCGCGGAAACTGCGGGATCTCGGCCTTGTACTGTATGGAACGGAAGGCACGGTCGACTATCTCGATGAGGTGGGGGTCGAAGCGCACCTTGTCCGCAAAGTTCAGGAAGGTTCGCCAAATGTCCTGGACATGATGCGGCACGGTGAGATACGGCTCATCATCAACACCCCCCAGGACAAAAAGTCGCGGGAGGACCACTACCAGATCATGCGTGCGGCTGTGGACTTCCAGATCCCTTACATTACTACGCTTCAGGCAGCGCGGGCTGCAGCGCTTGCCATTGATGCAGTCAAGCGCGAGAAAGTAACCCTGGAACCAATCAGCCATTATCTTAAGTGATTACGGGGTAAAATTCTGATTTGGCCATTTTCCCACGCGGGGGGAAGGCCGCGAAACCCAGAAACCAAATCGTCAGTACCGTAACTGCAGGTAGACAATAATTGAATATCCTTATATACCGAAATAACAAAAAAAGATGCATGAAAAAAGTTTTTGTTGTTCTCGCCATCCTGTTTATCGGGATCCTGCTCGCGGGATGCACATCCCAGCCGGCAGCACCTGTGGCCACACCGACTCCTACTGAGGTTCCAACGACCATTGCAACAGAGGTTCCCACACCCACGGTAGTCCCAACCACAGAGGTTGTTGTCGTTGTTGTTAACAAGACCCCCAACGCTACACCAACAGCAACACCGACACCCCAGCCATCGACAACGATCCTGTTCACCAGTGACATGACAATCAACCCGGATGCAACCGCTGTGTACATCCCGGTTGGTGGAAAGGTTGTCTGGGTGAATGCTGACCCGTATAAACCTCATGCTATTCAGGCAATCAACGTGCAGACTGCAAAGTACTTCGGCAGTATGGATACCATACTAATTCCGTATGGCACCGCCGGTTTCAATGTCACCTTTGACAAAGCAGGCTACTACGACTACAAGACTGTGTTCCAGCCAGAGCTTATTGGAAAGATTATTGTCAAGTAAACAGGCAATAGCCGCCGTTCAGGATTATCTGCCTGAACAACTTTTTTTGTTCTTTGGGAAAAAACAGGTTCTATACGGATTGGGTTCTTTCCGTTCATCCAGTTCCTTAAAGGCTATCTGAACATATATGCTGAAATCGCACAAAAGTATTGAAAAACCATCAAAGCCGAGGAAGATTATGGGAAAAGGTACAATTGTTCTTGCATATTCCGGGGGGCTTGACACCTCCATCTGCATCCCCCTTTTAAAGGAACGTTATGAATATGATCGTGTTGTAACGGTAGCAGTCAATGTCGGCCAGCGCGATGAAGAGATTGACGTTGCTGCACAGAAGGGGAAAAAACTTGCCGACCGGCATTACACTATCGACGCAAGGGAGAAATTTGTAAGAGATCACATTTTTCCGGCAATTAAAGCGAACGGATCGTACGAGGGCTATCCCATGGGAACGTCCCTTGCCCGCCCCCTCATTGCAGAAGAAGTTGTAAAGATAGCAAAGAAAGAGGGGGCAACGGCAATTGCCCACGGCTGTACCGGGAAAGGGAATGACCAGCTCCGGTTTGACTTCATTATCCGGGGGGCAGGATTTGAGGTTGTTGCACCGATCCGCGAGCTCAATCTCACCCGCGACTGGGAGATTGAATACGCGAAAAAACACAGGATTCCGGTCCCGGTGAAAAAAAACAAACCATGGAGTATGGACGAGAACTGCTGGAGCCGGAGTATCGAAGGCGGCCAGCTTGAAAACCCATCATACCATCCCCCGGAAGAGATCTATCTCTGGACGGTATCACCACAAAAAGCACCCGCAAAACCGGAAAAACTGACGTTGGTGTTCGAAGGGGGAGTTCCGGTATCACTGAATGGAAAAAAAATACCCGCTTACGCATTGATCCAGACATTAAACCAGATGGCCGGAAAGCATGGGATCGGCCGGAACGACATGATCGAGGATCGTATCCTCGGCCTTAAGGCGCGGGAAAATTACGAGCACCCCGCTGCAACCGTCATCCTTGCCGCCCACCGGGACCTTGAATCCCTCGTCCTGACACGGCAGGAGCTTGTCTTCAAGCGGATGGTCGATGATAAGTGGTCCGAACTTGCCTATAAAGGACTGGTATATGAACCGCTCTATCATGCCCTGAACGCGTTTATTGATACCACCCAGCAGCGGGTGAACGGAAAAGTGGATCTGGAGCTCTTCAAGGGAAACGTACGGGTGCTGGGCAGGAGTTCCCCGAATGCAATCTACTCGAGCGATCTTGTCTCCTTTGACAGTGATTCCATGGATCAGTGCCATGCCATTGGGGTATCCCATTACTTTGGCATCCAGGCACGCATGGTACAACAACTGCAGAAAAAGAAAAGAAGATAAGATAATACCGTTTTTTCCAGATCCCGGAGAGAGTATACAGAAATCAACATCAGCGATAGCCTTGACAAGCCATGAGTTTAGCGGTAGCCCGGCTATTTTCTCAAGGATCGTCTTCCTCATTGTTTTTATAGCCTCCGCAACTGGTCCTGACCGCGCCCTGCCATACATCCGGATGAAATTACCTTCATCAAAACACCGGAACATGAATAGAAAGCGTTAAGGATTGTCACAGATAAAAATCCGGTTACAATGTCCACGGGTTTTTTTTCACGTTTCATAAAACCTAAACCCCATATCGTCGAAAGTCCCCCCCCACCGTCGATCTCCCATGGTGCCGGGATGCAGATTCCCGAATACAAGAACAAGCCGTATTTCATCGTTGCTTCCGTAGAGATGGGAAATACCACAACAAAATGTATCCTTACCGGGGTCAGTCTTGAAACGGGGATGTCGTATGTCATCAATAAAACAGTGAGCATGAGCCGTGACATCCGGCCCCCGAAACCCGGTGAGACCATCTTTGGTGCAACCCTTGACGGGACCGAACTGACACGGGAGGCCGTGACCGATCTGGTCCGGGATACGCTTCTCAAGTGCCATAAGGACGCACATCTCGATGTGTTGAAAGAACTGGACTTCGTGGTACGGAGTACCGGGGTTGTTGCCGAGATGGAATCACCCGATCAGGTCGG
>JAKLGN010000064.1 GCA_022710665.1 Methanoregula sp.
GTCGGCAACACAGAACTCCGCTTCGGGCTTGTCGCCGGGTAATAATGCTTTTATAAACACGCTTGTCCTGGTCCGGACTTCTATCCACTCGATATAGTGTTTTTCCTCCATCGGGTGTGAGGCACGGACCCGAGCTTGACGAGAATCCCCATTGCCGATTTCTCCACAAAGGGACCTGCTTCTGCTTTCCCGCATCGGTATTCTCCCGCTGGAGCGTCATCGGCGTTCCGCAGCAGACCATGGTCCCCCCGAGGCGTGGACAATTTTGGTTATGTTTCCGCAAAGCTCGCATTTATACCCTTGAAAAAAGTGTCGTTATAATCTGTCTCTTGCTAGTTAATCGTAAATTCACCGGATGTTGTTCTCCTTATGCTTTTGTGCAATGGTATCAGCCAGCCGGTCGAGGGCCGCAAGCGTCTTTTCGTCCGGGAGTCCCTTCACCATGACCGGCTCGAGGACTTCGACCTTGACATGATCGAGCATCTTCACGATTGTTTCCGGTGCCTTCCCGCCCCAGCCAAACGAACCGATGACCGATGCATACCGCATCTTGGGTTTGAGTGCGTTTGCCAGGTAGGTTGCATAGACAACCTGGGGGTGAGGACCGAAGAGCACGGTCGGGGTAGCAATGACAACGGTGGCCGCATCGACAAGCGAGAGGGCAAGTTCCCCGATATCCGTATGGGTCAGGTTGAACGGTCTGACCATCACACCACGGGCTATCAGGGCGTCTGTTAAGTGTTCAACCATCTTCCGGGTGCTGCCGTGCATGGACACGTACGGGATCACCACTTCGTTTTTCACATCGTCAGATATCCAGTCGGCATAGGCATCGAGGATCAGGTGCGGGTTTTTGTGCACCGGGCCATGACTCGGGGCAATCAGGTCAATTTTCAGGGCACGGATCTTTTCAAGGTGGCCTTTGATACTGCCGCGGAACGGCATCATGATCTCGGCATAATACCGCTTTGCCGGGATATAGAATTCAGACCGATCGGAGACGTAAAGGCTGGTCGATGCTGCATGGTGCCCGAAGAGATCGCAGGGGAAGAGGATTTTATCCTCCTGGAGGTAGGTGACCTGCGTCTCCGGCCAGTGGGTCCAGGGGGTGAGGATGAACTCGAGCGTCCGGTTGCCCAGCGGGAGGGTTTCGCGATCTTTGATGACCTTGAACTTATCCGGAGGAAGATGAAGCAGGGCAATGAGTTGGTCCCGGCACTTCTCATTGGTCACCACCATGGCGTCAGGGAAGAATTCAAGGACCATCGGGAGGGTGCCCGCATGGTCCTGCTCGGCATGGTTGATGACGATATAGTCAATACGCTCGATTCCCAGTTTGACGAGGTTTGAGATGAGATCGAACTCCCTGGTGGGATCAACGGTATCGATCAGTGCGGTCTTCTCGCTGCCGCGGATGAGGTAGGCATTGTAACTGGTGCCTTCCGGCAGGGGGATCAGTTCGTCAAATATCCGCCGGTCAAAATCAAGCGCCCCGACCCAGAAGATTCCCGGGACAATTTCTCGTGATGCCATGGTATACCAACACCTATTCCTCTTTAAATAATTTCTTCTCCGAACCGCAGACCGGGCACACCCAGTCAGCCGGAAGTGCAGAAAACGGTGTTCCCGGCAATATATTCTGTGCCGGTTCACCCTTCTCCGGATTATACTCGTGTCCACAAATCATGCAAATGTATTTAGTCATCAGGTAAAACCCCCAAAATACTGGCTGGTACAACAGTAGCGCGGAGAATTGCAATAATGATTTCGATAGTGCACGCCCCACACCGGCTCTCAGGGAGGACCGGGGGGGAGGGCTGCCGGGTCCTCGAGATGATACCGGTCGAAGAAAAACTTAAACGACTGATTATGCCGGGCTGCCGTAACGGGCGAGAATGATTTGAGGATCTCGAACATGAAGTCAATCCGGGAATCAAACGATGGTGGGATAAGAGCGTTAAAGCCCTCTTTCGTGAGATCGTCGGTGAATGGAAGCGACGGGAGGCCCAGCTTCTGCAGGGACTCGTCCGGCAGCCCGGCATAATACCAGCTCTCGATCTCCATGATGACAACAACGATACTGCTCCCGGTGATATTGGAATACCAGTGGTACAGGAGCTGTTTCTTGTCCTTCACGGACCGTTCCGCATCGATATCAGCGACGAAAATATAATCATTCCTCATATCTGAGAGGCTTTTTAGGAAATTGTTCACTTTCACCCGCTTGATGCTCGCATAGGGAAGAATTTCAACGGAATCATACCTGGGCAAAAACAATGGTTTCATGACCCGGCCGAAGAACCGGACATCATCTTCACCCTCCACGAGGATATAGAGCCGTTTTTTCATGGATCAGAATCCCAGCAGGTTCTGGACATAGAGCTCTTCGATCCCGATCTCGTTTGCCAGAAACGTCCGGACCTCTTCCTTATCCCCGGGGCGGGATATGATGGAGAAGCCTTCGCTGTCCCGCGAGATGAGGAGGAGATCGTCAAGCGTCGCATGCTTGACTGCCTCGGTACTGTGCGTGGTGATCATCACCTGTTTTTTCTCCGATGCCTCCTTCATCATCCTCATGAGACGCGCGACAAGGAACGGGTGGATATGGCTGACCGGCTCCTCGATGATGATAAAGGGTTTTTTCTCGAAATAGAGCGCGATGATCATGGCAAAGATCGCGATCGTCCCGTCAGACAGCGACGAAGCGGGCAGGTCCCGGCTCCGGGTGTACCGCTCCCGCATGGTCAGGATCAGGGATACGTCCATAAATTTCTGGACGGAGAAATCCTCGATAAATGGCAGCACGTCCCGGAGCAGGTTGGTGAATTTCCGCTTCTTTTCCGGGTTCTCAAGGATGCTCTTGACCACCAGCGCAAGGTTGCCTGCGTTCTCGTCCAGTTCCCGTTTCGCGGTGATGACCATCCCTTTCTTGGGGAGTTTGGGATCAATATCGTAGACCGCGATCCGGTCAAAAAATCTTTCGAAATGCGGGAGGGGGCAGCCGTAGAAGGTCTCGAGGAGCAGGGTGCGTTCCGGGAGCTTTTTCCCCCGGAAGAAGAGCGGGATTATATCGTTTTCTGTCAGAGGGCATCCCCCGGGAATGTCGACGGTATACTGGACCACCCCTTTCACCACGGATACCAGGACAGAACCCTTTCCCAAAGCCTGGTTCTTGTCATTGCGGTTGCGGCCGTTAGCACAGGATAAGACCTCATAGCAGATCCGGAGATTATCATAGACAATAGAGAACCCCTCGCCGGTTGCATTGAAATCCAGTGCGAATTCATACGACGACTCGCAGGGACGCACCTCTATCTGCGACTCTCCTTTCCGGGTCCTGTCCACGATCTCCTCGGTCCCGTCCAGTTCGTAAGTCACCCTGAGCGCCAGATTCCGCTCATTTCCGATCTTGGTATTCCGGATATACTCTGCTCCCCCCTGCAGGGCAATGGCATTGACAATACCGTAACGGGCGATGTCCCGCAGGAACCGGAATACACTGATGAAATTGGATTTCCCTGCCGCATTGGAGCCGATCACGACATTGAGCCGGGATAAGTCAACGTCAATCTCTGAAAAACTCTTGAAATTTTCAATATGGATCCGTTTTATTGGCATACATGCTCCTCTCGTCAGTGTCTCTTTCAGACAAAAAGAATGTATTGGTTTAATAAAGGAATGGCAGGGTCAGATGACGAAAACATAATTATTGAGGACCATGATCCCATAATTGAGATATGCCAGGTAACAGACCCAGAGGAAGCAGGGAACAAGCAGCATTCCCCCATAGACATTGAACCGGAACACCTGGATGATCGCAGAGATAAGCGTTGCCCAGAGAGCAATGATACACAAGAATGCGATGAAGATCGCATGAACGCCGAAGAATGCATACGCCCACACAAGCGTGAACACGAGCTGCAGAGCGAACAGGATCAAACCGAATGAAACATCGCGCTGACTGACACCTGATTGCAGGATAAAGAAGAGGACAAGCCCCATGAGAACGAAGGAGACCATCCAGACCGGTGAAAAAACCCAGGACGGGGCTGAGAAAATGGGCTTGATAAGATTTTCATACCATGCAGGCATCCCGGGAAGAGCGGCATACCAGAATTTATAACCCGCAAACACGCAGGCTGCGAGAGACGCTGCGAGGGTGAGAAAACTTTTCACAATGCTTTGCGCCGTCATTTGTTTCCAGCTATGGTTTTCGGGAGGTGAGGATATATATTTTCTTGAACATTCGGGTCAGAACAACCAGCATTGAAATGATTGCTCTGGAGAAATCATGGGACAGATGGTCCCGGGGGCTTTTGCTCACGGTTGAGCCCCCGCCGCTTTTGCAGCCCCTGCATTGAGATAATCACCAACGAAGGTTTTTTCGTTATCCTCAAAGAAAAGAGGACCATCCTGTCGCAAACCGCTCCCGCCACCGAGGGGGGCAGGGATGGTAAAAAGGAGGGTCGATCATGGGGAGAAAAAGAGGGCTTCACCAGAGCCGAAAAAACATATTATTTCCCTTTCCTTGATGCCCGGAACGGATCGATCCAGCTGAACATGCCCCGTGACTGTTTGTCGGGAAAAACCCCTTCTGCCACCGATTTCACCTCTTCGACAGCGTAGAATGCATTCGGATGAAACTGTTTGATGATCCCGATTACCTGGGAAAGGTCCTGCCGTTTGATGATGGTGAATACCATGTTCACCCTGCCGGTACCCCCTTCCCCGTCGATGCTGGTAACGCCGTAGTTATGCGAACGGAGGACCTGCAGCAGGTCCTGCGGGTCCTCCCTGGTGATAATACGGACGCTTGTCAGCCCGAGGGATATCTTCTCCTCGATCATCATACCGATGAACGTGCCGGTCGCAAACCCGGCACCATACGCGATATAACAGACCACGTTCGTCATGTTGTTCATGACCTGCCCGATGGCTACTAGCCATATGATCACCTCGAAAAACCCGATCAGGGGAGGGAGATATTTCACTCCTTTTGAGAGGAAAATAACCCGGAGGGTATCGAGGCTCATGTCACAGACCCGGGCAAAGAAGATCATCAGTGGGACGAAAATAAAGGTGAACAGGTTAGAAAAGAGTGCTGCATCGAACATGATTACTTGGTTTTACGGCAGCAATGTTAACCGTTTGTGGCCGTATGAGGGGGGAAGAAAGAATGGCCGGCAGTCTGCTGCAATGCCGAAATGAAAGAGAGGGGATCAGGGGGATCCGGTCGTTGCGTTGGTGATTATGAATTTTTTTACCCAGGTGCCTCTTTGCTGGTCCCTGATATTCAGAACCGTGACTGTCCACTCCCCGGGAGAAGCCCCCCGGTTTGGCGCCAGGTCAAGACTGCAGGATATCTTTGAGGATTCCATGGAGAGCGGTCCATCACAGACAAGTTCGGTTGCATTTTTCATCAGGCTGACTTTCACTTCATTCCTGAAGTTCTGGCCGGTGATGACCAGAGAAACCTTCTCATGTACTGCCCCGGTAACCGGGTACATCCCGGCAATGATCGGTGATGCCTCCCCGATGGTAAAAATCCCGGGTTGTGAATCAGACTTTCCGTCGGGATTGGTCACGATAAGGGTATAGACACCATCACTTTTTCCCTTAAGGTTGAAGAGACACGAGATGTCAAAAGCGGTGACCCTGACCACGGTAGCGTTGATCGCAGCGGAACCGACCCTGACCAGTCTGACGGTAGCACCTTTCTGGAAGTTTGTCCCGGAGATGGTGACACTTACTACCGTATCCCTGACGGCAAAGCCGGGAGAGATATTCGAGATGACGGGGGCAGTGCCGGAGGAGCTTTGGGGGGGTTCCGAAAGGAGAGTGGGAGAAACAACCGGTACAATCGAGATAACGACGTGGCCGACTTTCACCGTATATATTTTTTCCACCTCCGTCCGCGGACTCTTCTCCACCCAGGTGCTTGTCCGGTGGCCCCATGAACCGTCGGTATTCTTCTCGATTATTCCCCGCGTGTACTGGTCCGTTGCTGCATCATAGTTCAGGATCACGTACAGGGCAGGGGCAGTTGCCGAGGAAGACGTTGCAATGATATCCCCCGCTCCATACTTTGCATCCGGGTGCGTGGGCAGGGCAGTTGTTCCGGCAGATGCCGGTTCTTCGGAACAGCCGGCAAAAAACACGCTAAAAACCAGAAGAAAGGAAAATAAAAGGCAGAACGGGGAATTTCCGGTCATAATCCTATCTTTGGCACAGCGATGTATAAGATTTTTGCCGGCCTCCAGGGTGGAGGGCAGAGAGACCGTACGGGGAGTGGGCGGGACAACATGGGCTGCCCCGGCAGCGGGGCTCATGCGTGAGCAAAAGCCCCCGGGACCATCTGTCCGATGATTTCTCCAGAGCCATGTTATCAGCGCCAAACTTTTTCCGGCACCGGCTTTCAGGCCGGACGGGTGCGTTGCAGGCATGGTTCTTGTGATTATGATCCATTACAACAGTTGAATCGGGATACGGGAATGTTCAGGTCCTTTTCCTGAGCAGGTCCTGTACTGCCCGTTCCCGCTCCACGGCACCTGGTTTCCATGCAGCCATTTTTCCTTCCCCAAATACCGGGGACGCTTTCTGGTAAAAGGTGCCAAGCGCGATCGGCGCATCGCTGGTATAGTCCCATTCCCGTGCTTTTGCACAGGCCGCTTCAAAATTTGTCCGGTCATGCCCTGTCATCTCGTACACACGGGGCGAATAATAATCAGCGGCAGGGAAAAAGGTTGCACAGATCTGGAGCACGTCGATAAACGCAAACCCCTTATGGGCGATACTCTCGCGGATCTGCGCCCGCAGCAGGTCCATCTTCTTCGAATACCCCCGGGCAACATACGTTGCACCGCCCGCGAGCATCAGCTCTATGGGATTGAGAGGGGTTTCCTCCGTACCAAGCGGGGTCGACTTCCCCTTAAACCCGCGGGGGGATGTCGGGGTATACTGCCCGGTCGTCAGGCCGTATACGCGGTTATCATGGACAATGACCGTAATATCGATGTTCCGTTTGGCAGCGAAGAGAAGGTGGTCAAGCCCCTCAGCATAACAATCGCCATCGCCGGCACAGCAGATGACCGTCAGGCCGGGGTTGGCAAGCTTGATACCGGTTGCGACCGGAATTGTCCTGCCATGGATAGAGTAGAACGAGTTGATATTGAGGTAATCGGCGATCTTGGCATGGCATCCGATACCGGACACCAGCACGACCTTGTCAAGGGACTGTCCTTCCTGTTCCATCTCGGCCAGAACGTTCTTCAGGGTATGCTGGATGGTGAAGTTCCCGCAGCCCGGGCACCAGGTGTTCTTTGCCTTCGTGATAAGCGGGCGACCGGTCATGGGAGCACCGCCCGGATCTTCTCACCCAGGGATTCCGGCGTGAAAGGACGCCCGTCATACCGGAGTATTTTCTCGTGACAGGTAATCCCGTGCTCCCCGGCAAGGGTAGCGAGCTGGGCTGTCGCATTCTCTTCGACCGCTATCACCGTAGCGGTACCCTCCAGCGCCTTTTTTAGCGAT
>JAKLGN010000065.1 GCA_022710665.1 Methanoregula sp.
ACTACAAAAGTCTCTCCGACCTTGCCCGGAACGTCGGGGTGGTCTTTGACGATCCCGAGGCCCAGATGATCTTCACGACGGTCGAGGAGGAGATCCTCTCGGCCCTCGAGCACCGGGGGCTCTCCGCTTCCGAGATCGAGGAACGACTCGCGATGATCATCCGCACCGCGTACCTTTCCGAGCTGAAGGACCGGTCGCCCCACCACCTCTCCGGTGGGCAGAAGCAGCGCGTCGCCCTTGCTGCCACGCTTGCGCTCGGGAACGACATCCTCGTCCTGGATGAACCGACCTCAGAGCTCGACGAGCACGCGACACAACGGATCGCGGGCATCTTGTCCGACTTGAAGGCGCAGGGAAAGACGCTGCTTCTCGTCGAGCACAAGTACGAGCATTTCCGGGGTATGGTCGACACCCTTGTTGTCATGGAGAACGGCGCCGTGACCGCATCCGGCGACCCGGATGACGTCCTGAAGGACGAGCGTATCCGGGGCATGATCCTTCCGGACTTCTCGACCGTCCCGCGGGCGGTGCCGGTGGCGGCCGGGGTGGAGACCATCATCGACGTCAGAAACCTGTCCCACTCCTACGGCGACGTTGAAGCCCTCCATGGCATCAGCCTCACGATCAACAAGGGCGAATTCATCGCCATTGTCGGGGAGAACGGCTCGGGGAAGACGACGCTCGTCAAGCACTTCAACCGGCTGCTCTCCCCGACATCCGGCGACGTGATCGTGAACGGCAAGAACACGAAGGACTGCACGATCACGGAACTCTCCCGCCATGTCGGGCTCGTCTTCCAGAACCCGGACCACATGTTCTTTGCGGATACGGTCCGGGACGAGATCGCGTTCGGACTGAAGAATATCGGGATGGACGCCGGGGAACCCGTCATCAGCGCCGCCCTCTCCGAAGCGGGGCTTCTCGGGTCCGCCGACCTCTACCCCCGCTGGCTCTCCCGCGGCGAGCGGCAGCGGCTCGCGATCGCCTGTATCGTAGCGATGCAGCCGGGCGTGATCGTCCTCGACGAGCCGACCACAGGGCTCGACGGTTACGAGGCCAGGTTCGTCATCGATGTCCTCAAGAAACTCCAGGAGAAGGGCCACACCATCGTCATCATCACGCACAACCGGGATATCGCGGAGCACTGCGCCGACCGGGTGATCACCATGGAGAACGGGCGGATCGTCGCCGACCGGAGGCGGTGACCAGGATGGCCGAGATCCTCCAGTACGTCCACAAGGACGCGTTCCTCCACCGGCTCCACCCCTACACCAAGATCGCATTCATCTTCGTTGTCTCCGTCATCTGTATCCTCTCGACCAGCCTTTCGTTCCTCACGCTCATGGTCGTTGCGATGCTCCTCATCGCGGCGTACGCGAACCTCCTTGCCGAGCTGCTGGCGCAGCTCAAGCTCATCCTCGTCATGAGCATCGTCTTCATCGCAATCACGCTGCTGACGATGCCGGAGGGGGAGACGCTGGGCTACCTCATCCCGACGGCCGTGCCGGTCATCGGCGGGTCGTTCCCGATCACGACCGGCGGGCTCACCATCGGGCTCGTGCTCACGCTCCGGTTCATCGTGCTCATCTTCGCCTTCCAGCTCTTCCTCATGTCGACCCAGCCCCGCGACCTCGTCCACGCCATGGAAAAAGTCGGCATGCCGATCGACTACGTCCTGATGTTCATCATCGCGCTCCGGTTCATCCCCACCCTCCAGATCGAGGGGCAGCGGATCCACGAGGCCCAGCTCGCCCGGGGCTACAACCCCGGCACAGGATTCATCGGCAAGATCCGCAGCGTCGCGCCCATCGCCATCCCGCTCGTCTCGAACGCCCTGCTGCGCTCGAATGTGCTCGGGCTCACCATCGATATGCGGGGGTACCGGACCGGCAGGAGGACGCATGTCCGGGAGCGGGTGTTCGCACCCCGCGATTATACCGTCATGGTCCTGCTGGTGGTTGCGGCGGGAGGGTTCCTGGTGATGATGCTTAAGCAGATGGTATAAGATTCTTTTTTTTCCGGACGGATCTCTCGGCATAGAACAGAAGCCTTCGGAGCTTACGGAGACTCTTAAACAAAGACTTTGCTCAGACTGCAATTTCCGCAACACTCGAGTTTCCTGATTAGGTTCAATGTGCGGTCTTCCTCTACCGGGGGAGGCGAGGCATGTAATAACCTATACTGGGGGGCATACTAGAGACACAGAAATGGAAAATCTCACTTATGGTTTCTTTTTCTGATATTTGATGTAATATTCTAATAAACTTGAACTTTGTGCAAAAGGATCATAGTCTCGATTAATAATCAGATTATCATCACGACCCCTATCCAGATTCATCAGACTTTTCAATATATTGATATTTATATGTGGCCCGTAATCAATTTCGTAACTTTTATCATATCCAATTTTTTTGAGATATTCTTCAATATCTTCAAGTTTAATATTTGCTGGAAGAAGAATCTGTCTTTTATACATAAAATAGTCAGGAATACCTATATTTCGAATATTCACAATCACGGTTTTGTTATTTTGAGAAAGTCTTTTTGCGGCTCGTAACAATGATGATCTTTTATACCCGACAACATCAGATACGACCACAAAACCATCTTTCTCGAGTAGGGAAAGTAATCTTCTTTGAACAGTTCCATACCCTCTCGACATAAATGAAGTCCTTTAACCTTCCTTATACGTTAAGATCTTAATGATAACTCATAGAGTTTAATTCAATAATTAACCTCATTTAACTTAAATGTTATATGGGGTTCGCCAAATCAAAAGAAATAACTATTAATTAAGATTTAGATAGTTAAGTGGGAGCTCCCCTCTCCATCAAGGAGTTGGGGGAAATGTCACTGTGGAAGTCTTGGCAAGAAATCAACATAAAGATACCAGAATCTATTTTCTTAAAAAAAATATGTGACAACTTTAAGGCATTCATCTATCTTGGATTTATATTAATCATAATTTGGTGCATTCAAACAGGAAGAAATTTCCTTTTCCCGACAGGAAACTTTCTTGTAGATTTTGTTTGCTTGGCGAATATTATCTCAATGATTACCATCACCATCTCAAACACGATAGAGGTTATTGCAGAACAGTATTTTAAGATCCGTAGAAAAATCGACGAACTAAAAATAGTCAACGAACTAATTAGATCTTAGCTTTTGCCTATCCTGTCGAAGATAATCCCCCATTCTCCTCTTTCCCAGCTTATTGCGAACCGCTGATACTCTAATGTTGCATTAAGCTGGCTTACATTCTGAAAGAATGAAGAGACCAAATATATTGATAAGAGAATACACTTGAAGTATGGATTTCATTACAGATATTCTTACAAATACCGAATATTTGATTTTGTTTATTAGTCTAATTGTAGGCTTTTGCTCCATTGTATTGACGGTAGTAACTCTGTGGTGGCAAAGAGAGCATGACCAATTAATGGTGCGTCCTATAGGAAAATTTCAGATTACTAACACAGACAAGGAATTTTCTATAGCTATTGAAAATAATGGATTAGGTCCTTTAATCATTAAGTCAGTAAATTTTGATCGAATTAAAGATTCAAAGATGACAAAAGAATGGCCTCCTCATCTTTTAGAAGGGATCGGAGATCATTTGGAAATTTGCATAATGAGGCTACGTCCGAAAGGTTTTGTACTTTATCCAGGAAAATCGGTTTATCTTGCACAATTTAGGATATTGGATCAAGATGATATTCAACAAAAGACCGAACTTCAAACAATAAAAGATGATTATAGATCAATTAACGAGATCAAGCTAGAATATACAGATGTTTACGGAAAAAAATTGTGGGTTGAGAATATCCCCACAGTTATCTTCCCCTCATAAATTAGGTTGAAAGAAAAAATCGTAGTTCTTTCTTATAACTTGACCCAATATAGAGAATTCCGCTTTGATACCTTTAATGAAATGGCTAGAACAGCACTTCAAACCTGAAAAGCGGAGCGCCCCGGCCGGGACTTGAACCCGGGTCAAAAGCTCCGGAGGCTTCTAGGATGTCCACTACCCTACCGGGGCACTAAATACCAAAATAAAGACGTCAGCAAGGTGTTTAAAGCTTTGGAGAACAGGAATATTCGGGAATGATGACCGGACCGATCCTCGAAAAAGAAATTGCCGCCGGGGGGAAAACCTTCCGTCTAGTGCTGGAGAAGGAAGACCTCGGAAAGATCTACCCCGGCTTTTCCCGGTACACGCTCACGGCACGGCAGGACGGTTCCGTCGTCGCGCTCTTCCGGACCAACACCTACGAGTATGCCCCGGGAGTCCCGCTCCGGGCCGAAGAGGTTGCCCGGGAGAAAGCCGCGGAGTGGGAACGGGACCTCCGCGATGACCCGGCCGGGTTCCTGGAACGCAACCCACTCCCCGCCAGTGCCGTGGCCGGCCGGCAGCCCCGCGCCGATGTCGTAATCATCCAGGGGAGCCCGCGGGCCGGCGGGAACTCCGGCACGCTCGCAGGCTGGGTGGAGGCGGCGGCGCAGGAGTACAGGGTCCCGTACACGATCTTCTATCCCCATGACATGGACATCCACGAGTGCATCGGGTGCTACCAGTGCTTCAATACCGGGACCTGCATCTATGACGACGACATGGCCACCATCATCGATGCGGTCAGCAGGTGCCGGCTCCTCGCGGTCTGCACGCCGGTCTATTCCAATGCGGTGCCGGCAAACCTCAAGATGCTCATCGACCGGTTCCAGGCGTACTTTGCGGCGCAGACTCTCAAGCTGGCAGCCCCGGGCAGGACGAACGGGATCATCCTCTCCGTCTCCGGCCGGACCGGGCAGGAAAATTTCCAGTGTGTCCGGAAAGAACTCACCGCGTTCTTCGCGATTGCCGGCATCCGGACCGCGGGCTCGGTTTGCATCGATGGCGTGGACCGGGTCCGCGACATCCGGGAGGTCCCCGGGATCCGGGAGAAGGTCGCGGGGCTGGTTGCGGAAAATCTTACGCGGTGATGCGGGCGTTTCATTGCCCGGCATTTTTTTCGCGGAACAAACTTTTGGGAAATTTTCCGGCGCACATTGTTCCGGAGAAAATGTTTTTCTCTCATGTCCGATACGAGAGTCCCCGCCCAGCGCGACGCTCGAAGCCTGATGGCTTCTCGAATCCGTCATCGCTGATACGACAACGGATACCTCTCGGGTCGCGCGGCGGGCAGATAGGAAAAACCAGTAAAAAAATTAATCATTTTCAAAATTTCCGGCGATGAACTTTTTAAAAAAACCGGAGAATTTCCAGTAAAAAAAATTTCCAGGAACCCCCCGGCCGCCATGAACGAATCGCAGTCCCTGGAAAATGGGTTCCTCAGGCAGGATTCTCCAAAGCCACAATTTCCCATGGAACCCTCAGGAGCATCAGTCTCGAAGGATTCTCTGAGGGGTTGATGGGCACTCCTCTCCGACGGTGATTTCCAGAAAGGGATCGGGTTTTGCCGGGCACCCCCTGTTGCCTGAGGCACTAATTCCCGAAAAAGCGGCACTAATTCGCCATTTTTTCACAGTTTTCCGACGGAGAAAATAGGACGCAAATAGTCGCAATTGGAGATGCGATCGCTTCCGGGATCATACCATGGTTGCCGAAAACGGCTGCAGCCCCGCTATTGCGTGAAACCTGAGAAATCCTCCGACGATAACCGACGTGAAAATGCGTCGGACGCAGGTCAGACACTCGCGCCGGACCTCCCGGGAGACGATCACCCCTCCCTTTCGGATTTCTCCGACGGTGGAAACTGTCCACCCGGCAGCCGGATACCCGTTTTTCCAAAAAAAGGTCGTGCAAAACGGGGAATTCCGGTGCACCGGTTTCCAGATACGCCCGATACAGTCCCCGTTTGGCGGAATTCCTGCCAAATCTTCCTTAAAAATGATCGCTTTTATTCGCTTTTGGACAGGCGATCGTTCCGGGGATCATACCCCGGTTGCCCAAAATGAAGGGATCCCCCTTTTTTCCCGCCCGGGGGAGATCCCGGAATCCCATCGGAGGCCGGATGCGGGTTTCGTCGGGGGAGAAGAAGGTGTCGTCGAGATCGGGATCGCCGGTATTTTTTTGTTATGAAATTACTTCTTCCGGACCTGGTACATGTGCCAGATCTTGCACGCGCCTTCGTGGCTGACCATGCAGGGCCCGACCGGCGTCCGGGGCGTGCAGGCCTTCCCGAACATTTTGCAGTCGGATGGCTGGGCGATCCCCCGCAGGACCTTGTCGCAGATGCAGGCCGGGTGTTTTCCCACGTGCCGGAACGTCACGTCAAATTTCTTTGCCGCATCGTACTGCGCGAACTCTTCCTTGAGCCGGAGGCCGGAGCCGGGGATGACGGGGAACCCGCGCCACGCGACATCGGACGGCTCGAAGACCTCGTACATGATCTTCTTTGCCTTCACATTCCCCTCGCGGCTGACCGCCCGCGGGTACGCATTGTCGACCCGGTGCGTGCCTTCCTTCACCTGCGTAACGAGCATGAGGAGGCCGAGCAGGATATCCTCCGGCTCGAACCCCGCGACGACCTGCGGGACCGGGAACTGCTCGTACTCCTCGTACCCCATGATGGTGCAGACATGGCCGGGGAGCATGAACCCGTCAAGCTTCGCCTCGCCCTGCTCAAGGAGCCACTTCATCGCCGGGGGGACGATGCGGTGGCAGGAGAGGATCGAGAAATTTTTCGGGGGTTTGGTGAGGATCGTCGCCGCGACCGTGGGTGCGGTCGTCTCGAACCCGACCGAGATGAAGACGACCTCCGCATCAGTCTTTTGTGCGATCTCGACCGCCTTGTGGATCCCCTGGACGACGCGGACGTCCCCGCCGCAGGACTCGAGCGATCCCTTGGACCCGGGGACCCGCAGGAGGTCGCCGTAGGTCGCGATGATGCAGCCTTTCTCCGCGAGCTCGATCGCCGCATCGATCTCCCCCTGCGGCGTGATGCAGACCGGGCAGCCCGGCCCCATCACGATCTTGAGATCCGCAGGAAGCAGGCTCCGGAGCCCTGACCGCGCGATCGCGGCCTCGTGCGTCCCGCAGATGTGCATGAACGCGAGGGGGCGGTCGGTCTCTTTCCGGAGTCTCTCGACAATCTCGTTTCCCGTCGCCATGAACTCTCAGAAGTATTAACCGCTGAATCTGATAAGTGTACAGGTATGGATATGAATTACCTGTACGCAGGAGCCCTGGTCCTTGTCGGCGTTCTGCTTGCACTCATCGCCCGTAAAATCGTCAACTACCTCAAAGCCAAAGCCGGCCAGACCGAGACGCAGCTCGACGATATCGTCATGAAGGCGATTGGGACACCGGTCCAGATCACGATCGTCGCCTTCTTCCTCTGGCTCGCGCTGAAGACGTTCCCGGTCCTTCCCGACAAGTACGCCTTTCTGCTGGGACCGCAGTTCGTAACGAGCTTCTGGATCCTGATCGGGGCGTGGATCGTCTCCTCGTTCCTCTACGATATCATCTCCATCTACGGCCACATGATCGCCGGCGAGACCGAAGGGGACTGGGAC
>JAKLGN010000066.1 GCA_022710665.1 Methanoregula sp.
CTTGATGTGCTCACACACCGGAGGATTACCGACCTTATCTCAGAACTGAACATGCTTGGGGTAATCAATACCCGTGTCGTAAGCCGCGGCCGGTACGGCAGGACAAAGGAGATGTGGTTTGATTCAAACGCGGGAAAGATACGCGAGGTTGTTCTCAAGGATACCCGGTTAAACGGGCTCAAAGACCTTGATGTATCTCAGATGGAAGCGAAATGGTTGAAAACCTGGTTCAAGTGATACAACATGGATGAAAAAGATCTCGAACTCCTCCGGATCCTTGAGGAGAACAGCCGGCTCTCTGCAGAGGAACTAGCGACTCTGACCAGCCTCAGTTCATGCGAGGTTGAAAAACGGGTTTTGGCACTTGAAGCTGAACAGGTGATCAAGGGATATTCGACCGTGATCAACTGGGAACGTGTTGGAAACGGGGAGGTCTCGGCTATCATTGAACTCAAGGTCAGCCCGGAACGCAATTATGGGTACGACAGGATTGCAGAGCGGCTGTCCCGCTTCAAGCAGGTCAAGACCCTGCGCCTCATGACCGGCACCTATGATCTTCAGCTGCTCGTGACTGGAAAGAACATGCAGGACGTGTCCCGTTTCGTATCCGAACACGTGGCTCCCATGGATCGGATTCGGGAAACGGCGACACATATAATCATGAAGTCATATAAGGAGAACGGCAATACGCTCTTTGAACTAAAAGAGCCCGAACGCCTGCCGATTTCCCCGTAGGGTGGCATCATGCGCAACTTTGTCTCAAGGCGGGCAGAAGAGATCCCGCCGTCCGGGATCCGGAAGTACTTTGACCTGATCCTGACGATGGAGGATGTCATAACGCTCGGTGTCGGCGAACCGGATTTCCGGACCCCGTGGAATATCTGCGAGTCGAGCATCTACTCTATTGAGCAGGGGACCACCTCCTATACCTCCAACAAGGGGCTCCAGTCCCTCCGGGAGGCACTCTCCCGGGACCTCGAACAGCGGTACTCTCTCCGGTACTCAGCGGACAGCGAGATGATCATCACCACGGGGGTCTCCGAGGGGCTGGATATCGCATTACGCGCCGTGACCGACCCGGGCGACGAGGTGCTCATCGCGCAGCCGAGTTATGTCTCCTATGCACCCTGCGTCACCCTGGCTGGCGGCAGCCCGGTCCCGGTCCGGTGCACGGAGAAGGATCGCTTCCGGCTCAACCCGGATCTTCTGGCAGAGAAGATCACGTCCCGATCGAAGGCCCTGATCATCAACTTCCCGAATAACCCGACGGGCGGGATCATGGGAAAGGGTGACCTGAAAGCGATTGCCGATCTCGTGATCGATCACGATCTTCTCCTTATCAGCGACGAGGTCTATGCCGAACTCACGTACGAAGGCCGGCACTGTGCCGCGGCAACCGTCAGCGACCTGTGGGAACGGACGATCACCCTGAACGGCTTCTCGAAAGCCTACGCCATGACCGGCTGGCGGGTGGGGTATCTCTGCGCTCCGCAGAAACTGCTCGACGCGGCCCTCAAGATCCACCAGTATGTCATGCTCTGTGCCCCGGTGATGGGACAGGTCGGAGCCGTCGAAGCCCTCAGGTCTGCAGAGGACGAGAAGAACGGTATGGTGAGTGAGTACCGCCTCCGGCGCAATATGTTCGTGGCAGGCTTAAACCGGATCGGCCTCTCCTGCCACATGCCGGAAGGGGCCTTCTACGCATTTCCCTCGGTGAAAGAGACCGGACTTTCCGACGTTGAATTCGCCGAGCGCCTGCTGAAGGAACAGCATGTAGCCGTTGTCCCGGGCAGTGTATTCGGTGCCGGCGGGGAGGACCACATCCGGTGTGCCTATGCGGTCTCGAGAAAAGACCTGGGGACCGCCCTGACAAGGATGGAAGCGTTTTTAAAAACCCTCTGATTTTTTGCTCCTCTCTTTTTTTTAACATAAAACGGCGGTACGGCAGCCGGGACGCGTGAGGAATAGTTTATTTTGGAACTTGACCAATACTACATGAAACACAATGAGCTGTACAATCATCGTTGGTGGATTTTTTGGGGATGAAGGGAAGGGCAAGATTGTTGCCCATATTGCCTTCAAAGACAAACCCGTGATTATCTCCCGCGGCGGTGTGGGACCGAATGCCGGACACACGGTTCAGGTTGGAGATCGCGAATATGGTGTCCGCATGGTTCCGTCCGGTTTTGTCTACAAGGACGCGAAACTCTGCATCGGGAGCGGGGTCCTTGTTGATCCCCGGGTTCTCAAACATGAAGTTGATACCCTGGGTGTCAAAGGCCGGGTCTTCGTTGACCGGCGTTGCGGAATTATCACTGAAGATCATATACTGCGGGACAAGGGCAGCGATCACCTCTCGAAAAAAATCGGGAGTACCGGTTCCGGATGCGGGCCGGCAAATTCTGATCGGGTCATGCGGGTATCGCCCCAGGCAAAAGATGTTCCTGAACTTAAGGAATACCTTATGGATGTTCCCAAGGCTATTGATGAGGAACTTAAAAAAGACCATACCGTTCTCCTTGAAGGCACGCAGGGTTTTGGCATCTCCCTCTATTATGGTACCTATCCTTTTGTAACGAGCAAGGATACCTCGGCCTCGCAGATAGCCGCGGATAACGGTGTAGGACCGACACGGATTGACGATGTTGTCGTTGTTTTCAAAGCCTATCCTACCCGTGTTGGCGAGGGCCCGTTCAGCACGGAGATGACCTTTGAAAAATCGGACGCAATGGGTATTCAGGAGTTCGGAACCGTTACCCACCGCAAGAGACGTATCGGTGGCTGGGACGGGGGCATGGCCCGCTACTCCGCCATGATCAACGGGTGTACCCAGGCAGCCATAACCGGGATCGACCGGATCGACAAAGCCTGTCTGGGGATCAGAGACTACAGCAAACTGACAAAAAAAGCCCGGGACTTCCTCAAGACTGCCGAAGATGATATCGGTTGCCCGATCACCCTCATCTCAACCGGTCCGGAAGTCACCCAGATTATTGATTTACGGGAAGAACGGGTATGAAGCGGTCACTTATGGATATTCTCTGTTGTCCGGTATGCAAGGGAAATTTAACACTTCGCATTGATAAGGAGGACGAGAAGGAGGTTCTTGAAGGGGACCTCCGCTGTGATGACTGCCATGCAGAGTATCCTATCCATGAGGGAATACCGAATCTTCTCCCCCCTGTAGGCCATTAACCTGTCAAGGTGCCGGAATGAATCTCCCGCTGCCCGTTTCACTGTTGTTGTCTGCCGGTGCGGGCTCCGATAACGGCGGGTATGAGATTTATCTGAACCGAAGTGGTATCAACTCCGTCGATATCCCCCGCGAAAAGGTCCTTGCCGAACCCGGCGCCGGCCTCATTTTGAAATTTTTGAACCGGGGTGCCCCCATTCATATCACCATTGCCTCATCCAACGCCGGGATGTTCACCGATTTTTTCCATGAGAACATGTATATCGTTGATGAAGCAGTGCTCAGCATTCCGATCCGGAAGGACTGCCAGGAAGGGGCTTTTGATCTCGAAATTATTGCCGGGTATGGTGCGGTCAAGGCAGCATTGCCTGTCTCAGTTGTATCCCCGCAGCACATGAGGCCAAAAGTTCAGGAAGAATACCCGATGCAGCCGGTAGCCCATGGTCGGCCCCACCTGCTGATGGTTGCTATGGGAATCGCGCTCATCCTGTTCTGCGGGTGGATCTATATGGAAATCGAGTTTCTCAATATCGCATCGTTTATCATCCTCATCGTTGGTGCACTCTTCACATGGTACCGCCAGAGGTAGCGCTCTCAATTCTCGTTCTCCTCGTCGCGCTTGTGGTAGACCGCCTTTTTGGCGATCCGCATACGGTGTATCACCCGGTCGCGCTGCTGGGCAGGTTCATCGGATGGTGGGGACGGCCTTACCTGTTCCCTCCGGCTGCCCAGCGGTTCGCAGGTGTGGTTTTTTGGTCTTTAACCTCGGCCATTTTTACCCTGCCATTCTGCCTTTTTTCCAGGATGGCATCATGGTACCTGTTCCTGCTCCTCGGCCCCTTCCTGCTGAAGAGCTGTTTTGCATGGCGCTCCCTGGAAGAGCACACTCTTGGGGTTGTGGCTGCGTTGGATGATAGCGTTGAGAACGGAAGGGAACGGGTAAAACTCCTGGTCTCCCGGGATACGGCGCAGCTTGACCGGCACCACATCCTTTCTGCCGGTTACGAATCAATGACAGAAAACCTTACTGACAGCATCCTCTCCCCGTTATTGTTCTTTTCCGTTTTTGGCCTTGCCGGGGCAGCGGTGTACCGGGCGGCGAACACCATGGATGCCATGCTCGGGTATCGCGACGAACGCGAAAGGATTGGGTGGTGCGCAGCAAGGATGGATGACCTGTTCAATTTCATCCCGGCACGGATTACCGCCGTTCTCCTCCTGGTCTATTTTGCACTCTGCGGCAGGTTCTCCCAAGCTGTACGGGTGATGCTTCGCGATGGCAGGAAACGTCCCGGCTTTAATGGTGGTATCGTCATGGGCGCTATGGCCGGGGGGATCGGTATCCGGTTTGAAAAGCCGGGGGTTTATACCATTGGAGATGACGAAAGATCCCTGGATGAGGCCGGCCCGGAAATCATCCGGGCTGCCCGGGCTGTCACCCTTATGGGTGTAGTTATTGCCATGGGTACATTGTTTTTATTGGGTGCGCTGATCAATAGTACCTGCATATGAAACTGGAAGAACTGAGATTTGGCACTGAGCTTCTCAAGCGCGGCTTCGCATCCATGCAGAAAGGGGGCGTAATCATGGATGTCGTGAATGCCGAGCAGGCAAAAATCGCAGAGGACGCCGGTGCAGTCGCAGTCATGTCACTGGAGCGGGTTCCCTCTGATATCCGGAAAACGGGCGGTGTCGCCAGGATGGCCGATCCTGAAAAGGTCACGGAGATTATTGAAGCGGTCTCCATCCCGGTTATGGGTAAAGTGCGGATCGGGCATTTTGTGGAAGCCCAGGTACTGGAGGTCCTGGGCGTGGACATGATCGATGAGAGCGAAGTCCTGACACCGGCAGACGAGCAATACCATATCGATAAGAAACAGTTCAAGGTCCCGTTTGTCTGCGGGGCACGCGATCTTGGCGAGGCGCTCCGCAGGATCAACGAAGGCGCTGCCATGATCCGGACCAAGGGGGAGGCCGGTACCGGCAATGTGGTCGAAGCCGTCCGTCATATGCGCACAATTATGGGGGAGATACGCATGCTCCGCGGTCTTGATAAACAGGAGATGATCGATTACGCCCGTGAGATTGAAGCCCCCGCAGACCTGGTCATCGAGTGTGCAGAACGCGGCCGGCTGCCGGTCGTGAACTTCTCGGCAGGCGGTATCGCTACCCCATCGGATGCATCCCTGATGATGCAGCTCGGAGCAGACGGTGTCTTTGTTGGCTCAGGGATCTTCAAATCATCGAGTCCCGAGAGGATGGCAAAAGCGATCGTGGAAGCGGTCAACAACTACGATGATCCCGCGATCATTGCGAAGGTCAGCACCGGCCTTGGTGACGCCATGCCCGGACTCGATGTCCACACCCTCAGGGACGATGAGGTGCTGCAGACCCGTGGACGCTAGAATCGGTGTACTTGCATTGCAGGGAAATGTCAGCGAACATATCGACGCTTTTCTTCTCGCTCTCGAACGGATGGGGCATGGCTCCTCATCCGAGGTTTTTGAAGTCAGGAACCCGGCGGACCTTGCAGAGTGCAATGCCCTGGCTCTTCCCGGCGGGGAATCGACTACCATTTCGCGGTTGATAGATAAAAACGAATTATTCGGGCCGATCCAGCAGTTCAAAGGGGGGATCTTCGCCACGTGCGCCGGCATGGTGCTGATGGCAACGGACGTTGCCGATCCCCGTATCCATCCCCTGGGTCTCATGGAGATGGCCGTAGACCGGAATGCATTCGGGCGCCAGAAAGACTCCTTTGAAGCGGATATCGCGATTGCCGGTCTTGACGGAGGTGCGTTCCATGCAGTTTTTATTCGTGCACCGCTGGTAACCGCAACCGGAAAGTGTGTTATGGCAGTATCCCGCATCCCTCAGGGTATCGTTGCCGTTGAGAGTGGCAGATACACGGCGCTGGCATTTCATCCCGAACTGGGGGGAGATACGCGCCTCCACGAACGGTTTTTAAAGCGTCTGGTCAGGCAATTCCCGGAATAGACCCCTCTCTCCTCATGACGTGGCGGAGGACGTGATCCTGCATTTTTTTAAGAGAAGGATGATACCGGATTCCGGACACCATGAATGAGAGGGGAAAGGTTTTGATAAAAACAGCTCTTTAGAAATCATCGGATAGACGCTCTCGGGGGCTTTTGCTCACGCTTGAGCCTCCGCCGCTGTGGCAGCCCCCACATTGCGATAATCACTCAGAAGGTTTTTTGCGATTTCCCGTTAAAAAAAGGATAATCCAATCGCAATGCGCCATAAGCCCCCGATGGGGGCAGGGATGGCGCAAGGGGGGGTCGATCATCGGGAGAAAAAGAGGTTTTCTCCAGAGCCAAAAACGAAACGATCGGGGCAGAACAGACTACCCATGGCCTGATCGCACCTCCGGTGATTCAGTATTGTTGTTCGTAAAGTGGGTGATATCCTGGACGATCCCGTTAATGAACACCACATTCCTGTTATCATCAAACTCTGCCAGCGCCGTCACACTGACATTGATTGAAGTACCTCCCGGCCTCCTGAGATGAAGAATTTTGTTTTTTACGAAATGACGTTTTCGCAGCTCATCCAGCAGTTCAAGCCGGGCACCGGGGTCTGAGAAAACATCGATGACCGGGACGTCCTGGAGGTCAGACATACTGGGATATCCAAGGATATTCAACAGGGCAGTATTTCCCCAGACAAACCTCCCCTTGGGGTCTCCGGTGCTCCGGTACACCCCGACATTCAGGTCTTCAACAAGAGAGCGGTACTGGTCTTCGTGCTGCCGGAGATACAGTTCCATCTTCTCTCCCGTAATATCCCTTGCGATTGAGGATGCACCGGTAATCGCGCCATATTCCCCGATCATCGGTGAAATCGTGATCACGACCTCGAGAACCGCACCCCCCTTCCTCATGATTTTCATTTCATGCCGGTGGATAGTTTCACCTGAATGAACTTGGTGCAGGATTCTGGAGAATGCGTCCGGGAGGCCGGCCGGAACCAGGATATCCAATGGTTTTCCGAGTATCTCTGCCTCCCGGTACCCGCAGAGTCTTTCTGCCGCGGGATTCCAGCTGATGATGTTCCCGTTTTGATCATTGCCGATGATTGCCTCACCGGATGACTGGACAAGCCCCCGGTACCGTGCCTCGCTGATCCGGAGCATCTCTTCGTATTTTTTTCTGGTGGTAATATCTTCAATAATATAGGTTATCCCGTCACTCCCGTCTTCAAATGCCGTGGGAACCTCCTTTGCGCGAAAATGGCGCTCCTCGCCGCGGATGATACAATCCAGCTCAGAAACCCGCTCACCTTTTTCCTGAGGTCTCCGG
>JAKLGN010000067.1 GCA_022710665.1 Methanoregula sp.
GTTAGTATTTTATTATTGTGATAAAATATTCGTTTTCCGGTTTCTTTATCTATTCTAAAGATTTGGCATTCACTACCGCGCACCGCGATATCACGAATCCGTTAAAATAAATATCACCGGCACTAAGCAGTTGTAAAAGCCGGCCCCGGGTTTTACCGTCCATGGAAATTGCATCGGAAGCTTCCAATCCAGCTCCATCCCCCAAGAAAGCACGCGATCATTACCTAGAAGGTATCGCTCTCGGGCGCGAAGGAAAACAGGATGAGGCGCTTGTATCCTTTTCTAATGCACTGGAACAGGATCCGAAGCTGGCAATTGCTTGGGTTGGCAAGGGTTTTACTCTCGGGAAACTTGGGAGATTCGAGGAAGAGATCGAGTGCTGTAAAACGGCAATCGAACTGGACCCGTACTGTGTTGATGCATGGAATACCCTGGGGTTCGCTTATGGCATGCTCGACCGGTTCAAGGACAAGGTCGAATGCTGCGAGCAGGCACTGCGGATCGACCCGGAGAACGCAACCGCATGGAACAACAAGGGGGTAGCCCTTGGGATGCTTGGCAGGTTTGAAGCGGAAGTCCGGTGTTGTGAACGGGCGCTGGAACTCCGGCCCCGATACCTGTCTGCATGGATCAACAAAGGGTACGCGTACGGGAAGCTCAGTTTGTATGAGGAGGAACTTGTCTGCTATGACCGGGCGCTGAAAATTTATCCGTTCTACTTCTCTGCCCTGATCAAGAAAGGGATTGCATTGATTCATTTGAAGCGCTACCGTGAATCACTTGACGTCCTTGACCGGGCTCTTTCGATTGAACCGGAAAACGCAAAAGCACTATACCGTAAAGGTCTCGCATTCAGTATGCTTGGAATGCACGAAGAGGCGATTCCCTGCCTGGAACATGCCCTTGCCGTGGATTCCTCAATCGCCGATGCATGGGTCGTCTTAAGCAACTCGTGCTTCATGCTGGGAAAACTTGAAGAATCGGCACGGGCGTTTGACCAGGCGTACTATATCGATATCAAGGATGTCCGGACCGGTTTCATCAAGGGGCTCTCTCTCCTGAAGCTTGGCAATGTTGACGATGCCCTGAGAAGCTTTTCGGATGTCCTGGGCATTCTCCTCCGTTAGTCTCTGTTCGTCTGGCTTTTTTTGGGAAATCTTTTTTACCAACGCTGACATTCTCGTGAATTGACATTTCCGCGTTGCATGCCCCCGGGATGCGAGAGCGTAGTGGTGAAGCTGGAAGATTCTTCAAAGAAAAAAATGAATTCTTCAGCTCTTTAAAAATACCTCATTTTCTCCATTTTATTGACCCCCTTGCGCCACTCCTGCCCCAATCGGAGGCGGGGGTACATACGACAGGATTGCCCTCTTTTCTTACGGGATATCGCTAAAAACCTTTTTGAGTGATCATCGCAGCGCGGGGGCCACCATAGCGGCGAGAACTAACTTTGAGCGAAAGCCCACGGGTGTATCCGTCCGATGATCCCACAGAGCCGATTCTTCAGCAGCTTCTCAGATTCGATACGGAGCCCCATCATCATTTTTTTAACTCCCCCCCACGTACAGAGAACCATGGATATCGAGGAATATGCCCGTAAAAAAATTGCGGGTGGTGAGAGCGAAGAAACAGTTGAGGAAAACCTGGTTAAAATCATCCGATCGTTTAAAACCGTGGACCAGACTTATGCATCCACATTCGCCCGTGCTGTCATTGCGGAAGTGAAAAATACCCGGGGATTGTCCGGGGACTTTTTTGAGTTCAAACCTGCCGGGGTTACCATGGGAGCATTCGGTGTTGGATCGCGGGGGAAAGGCGACTTTTTTGCCCACCGCCAGATCGCCCGTATCATCGGCAAGAGTACTGCAACGGTAGGGGTTGATGAGATGGATGATGGCGGGGCAGTCCGCGCCGTGGGAAAATTTATTGTCTGCACGGTCGATGGTATGCACTCGCGGCTTTCGGATTACCCGTTCCTGGCTGGATTCCATGTGACCAGAGCCACGCTCAGAGATGCAATGGTCATGGGTGCAAGGCCGGTCATGCTATTCTCAGACATCCATGTTGCTGATGATGGCGATGTAGCGAAAATCTTTGATTACACCGCTGGTATCACCACCGTCGGGGAAGCCATGAACGTACCCCTCGTCTCCGGATCAACGCTCCGCATCGGGGGCGATATGGTGCTTGGCGGGCGGCTGACCGGTTGTGTCGGTTGTGTCGGGATCGCCGAACACCTGACCGCACGCAAGTCTACCCAACCGGGCGATGTGCTGCTGATGACCGAAGGGGCAGGAGGCGGGACGATCGCAACGGCTGCGATTTATTCCGGGTTCGCTGACGTAGTGGAGCAGACAATTAACCTGAACTTTCTCACTGCCTGCGAGACCCTGATGAAAAGCAGTGTATTCGCCGGTGTCCATGCAATGACTGACGTGACCAATGGCGGGCTCCGCGGGGATGTTTTCGAGATGGCGGAAACAGCCGGCTGCAGGATTGTCATTGACGATGCATCGATCAGCAGCCTTGTCGAACCCCAAGTCCGGGAGATGCTGGAAAAACTGCAGATTGATTATCTCGGCGTATCGCTGGATTCGCTCCTCGTGGTTGCGCCCGAAAACCTTGCCGATGAGATCTGCCGGGTTGTTGGGGGAGCCGGTGTTGCCATGCACAAGGTAGGGTACGTTGAGGAGGGAAGACCGGAATCCGTGCTCCTGGTTGATGGCAAGGAGCACGATTTTTCCCCACGGTTCCGGGAATCAGCCTATACGCCGGTCAAGAAGGTTGTCGATACCGATGCCCCGGACTTTGAAGATCTGAAAACAGGGGTACTGAAGGCATCCGACGCGGCAATCCAAAAGAAGATGCGGGTTCTCAGAAAACTGAAAAAAGGGGTGTAGATTTTTTAACATTATTTGGTAGAACTTCCAGGGGTATGGGGTGTACGCGCATGAAATAATTTCGGGCAGGGTCTCATTTTAACAACCTACCCAAAATCGAAATCACGACGTAAGATCTGCCTGAAATTGAGCTCCGGGATTTTGAGATAAAAAAGTATTCCAGGCACATTTGAGACAATGCCAACGCTCCCGGGGCTTTTCCCCCGCCGCTTTGGTGCCCCGGCTGCGATAACACGCTATCCCCGGATCGAATCCGGGTAAGAGGAGGAATCCCATGCGCGATTGAGCCCCCTTGGGCGCTGGCTGGCGCAATGGGACGGCATTCGACCAAAATATGAGTAGCAGGATTGCTACTATACCTTTTTTTATGCACGGGAAATCAGGGCCGGATAAACGTGCGCCTGATTGCGAGGACCCTGCATGCGTGCTCTGCAAGCGAGGTATAAAGATACGCTTCGTCAAGTGTCTTGCCTGCTGCAAAAGTACCATGCCCGCGGGCAATGACCAGCTTTGCATAGACCAGAGCATCGGCAACGTTATCCGCCAAAGCCTGCGTCCCCGGCTCTCCAGATACTACCGGGATGACCGGGCAGAACATTCTGCCTTCACTGTCCTCGGGCCGGACCTCATCCTGGAGAAGAGACAGGGCAACCGCTGCCGGGGGGTGGGCATGGACAACCGCCTTGTGGGGGGTTTTCCGGTACACTTCCTGGTGAACCCGGTACTCGCTGGATGCCTCAGCAGGAACTTCTCCCTCCAGCGGGACAAAGACCGGTTCAGCAGCAACATCGAGATAGGCACCGGTCCGCTTGATAAAAAAACCGGTCTTTTCGTAGACTATGCTGATGTTCCCGAAGTTGCCCCCGACAAGGTGCTCAGAAAAGAGCCGTTTTCCGATCCGTTCGAATTCATCCGCGTACATGAAAAGTCAGTCTGCGTCCGCCATTTTTCAAAAAAAGATCTGTGGCAGGTTTTTGTTCATCAGTGTTGGTGGCGTCGCGCTGCTCATAGGGTTATGGTTGCAGAAAAAGAGGCTGGTACCATTACGACCCATCATCATGGTGCATCCCCGGGATAACCTTACCGGAACTGGATACCGACATCCCGGATCTTGTTGTAACGCGCAATATTGAGCAACAGGGGCGTGAGGGCTTCGACCATGCTGGATACGGCAAGTGGCCCGGCATCAAAAGCCTGGAGCCGGGAGATCCGGTTCACGATACCCATGACTTCCTGCTTTGCCCCATCATCATCTCCGCAGACCGGCACGGAATAGAGCAGTTCTTCATCCAGCGCCTTCCACTTGTTGGCCGCGATCGTGTTGAATGCTGAACAGATACGGGCTGAGGGCGGGAGGATTCGTTTTATCATCAGGGCAGCGGATCCCTCCTGTGGCGGGACAAAGACGAAATGGTCGCGCTTCTCCATGGGATTGACCGGGCTGATGACAATCTTGTCCTCAAACCCATGAAGGCCATCGAGCGTCCCGGCAAGGTGTTTGAACGGGATTGCCAGCACCACGATATCTGCAGCATCAATTGCTTCCTGGTTGGAGACACCTTTCAGGGAACATGCCTTGCCCCGGGTTTTCAGAGTCTCGATACCAAGTTTGCATGTTGCCTCTGCCTTGTCCGTATCGCGTGATCCGACAATGACATCGAAGATCGGGGAGAGGCGCAGGGCCATCCCCTCACCGATATCACCGGTCCCGCCGACAATACCTATCTTCAATTAACCCACCAGCGGACGTAACATTTTTTCAAGCGTTCCCGCGTCCGTGACACCTTCAAGGGACTGGAGAACCTTGCCATCCTTTTCAATAATGAGCGTGGGAACAACGCGGATCCCGTATTTTTCTGCAAGATCCATGTGCTGGTCGACATCGATTGTCCGTATTTCAACGGAATCCCCCATTTTTTTTGCCAGTTCCTCGATGATTGGCGTCTGCATCCGGCAGGGCCCGCACCAGGTGGCAAAAAAATCAAACAGAATAGGCTTGCTCATTCAGACATACCCGTAGAGTTGTCGATGAAAAAAAAGATAAACCTATGGTATTGTTACTTGGAAAGAGTCTGCATGATGACCTTTCCATAAGCCGGCCTGGTGATGATAACCCCTACGAGAACACCCAGAATCGTGATGATAGCAAATCCCTTGAGGGTCGAGAGGTCCATCAGGGCAAGCGGGAGCATGGCAATGACAACGGTTGCTGCTGCGGCAACAATGATCCCAAGTGCCCGGGTAAGGCGCTTCAAATAAAGGTTTGGTGACGGTACCTTTCCTTCGTGCAGGATCTCATCGGTAATGATCACCAGCTGGTCGATCCCGGTCCCCACGACCGCAACCAGCCCGGCAATCGTCGGCAGGTCCATCTGGAACCGTATCAGTGCGATGAACCCGAGCAGGATGAGCACTTCTGAGGCATTGACCAGGATCATCGGGAGCACAATACTCGGTTCGCGGTACCGGTAATAGATCACGAACCCGACAGTGATCAATGCAAGGATACCGGCGAGGAGGGCCATAGCTTTGTACCGTTCGCCAAGGGGTGCGGACGTTCCTCCTGATCCGGCAATGGTCACATCGACCGGGAGCGCGCCGGCCCGGAGATGGATTTCCAGGTCGGTTGCCTGCTGTGACCCGGCCTTGCCTGTGCCGGTTGAAGCGAACAGCTGCCGGATTTTTTCTGTCTGAAGCTTACCTGCCAAATCCGTTGACAGGGGCGCCGAGTAGACGGTCTTGTTATCGAGGAGCATTGCCAGGTAGTGATTCGCGGGATCGACAGTTGCACCATACCTGATTGCAGCAGCCTGGAATTCAGCTGCACCCTCCTCGCTAAGGGTAAACCCGACACCCCATTTGTCACTGCCGGCTGGTTCCTGGGAAGGTACCTGGACGCTGGTGATCTTATCGCCGGAGACAACGTGTTCGGTATTGTTGCCGGTCGTCTGGATACGGATCTCGAATTTCCCCTGTTTCCCAACGATATCCTGTGCCTGCTTCATATCGACGCCGGCCATTTCCACGCGGATATAACGCCCGACATTGTTGAAGCCGGTCAGGGTATTGACCTTTGCATCCTTGGTACCAAGAGAGTTAATCTTATTTTCGAGAACCCGTTTCACTGATTCGGCTGTTGATTTTGAAACTCCCTGCTGGTAGCTGGTTATCTTCCCGCCGGCAGTTGCAAAGAGGGGTTCGAGATCAGCCTGGGAATAGGGCTTCCTTATTTCCAGATGTGTGGCATCTGCCAGGATCACTTCTGCATCGACCTGCTTGGTGAGGCTGGCGATAAACTCGTCAACCGGTTCATCCGTGGTGAACCCGACAACTTCCGCCTTGTATTCCAGCTGGATCCATGAGCCCTGCTGGAGGTCGAGGCCGTACTGGAGATTGGTGGCAAGATGGCCCTGCTCGTCGAAATGCGGGAAAATTGCAATGATTGAGAGAACTACCAGGACGATCAGGATTGCAACTCTCCAGTCAGTGGCGAGTGCTTTCAATTCCTTTGAGTTCATTTGCCACCCCCTTTGAGCACGTACCATTTCAGGATCCCGACATTGGTGAGCCAGGTGTTTATAATATCGGCCACAAGCCCGATAAGGAGCACTGCAGAGATCTCCATCAGGATCTGGACTGATCCGAACCAGGAGACTATAAATAATGCCGCGGCTGCGGCAAGGGTCGTGGACGTCATGATCATGCCGGTGTGGAACGCTCCCATGAGCTTGTCATTCAGCTTGCCCTGCCTTTTCAGCACCCGGTTGGTCAGCAGGATATCGCTGTCCACCGAATACCCGATCAGCATGAGGAGAGCGGCAGTTGTCCCGAGGCTCAGGGTGATACCGACAACATTCATCACTGCGGCTGTCATTACCATGTCAGCTAAGGCCGACAGGACCACTGCTACTGAGGGAACGAATGTCCTGAACGAGAGGAAGATCACGATCGCCATGCCAACGAATGAAAAAACAAGCGCAAGGGCTGCCTGGTATTGCAGCGATTTCCCGAACGATTCCCCTATCTGGTCGATCTTTGCATCGGGATATTTCTGGTTGATCAGTTGCGTCAGGGACTGGTATTGTTTATCGTCCATGGTGCCGAACTTCAGAAACTTCCCGTTGTTTACATCGCCGATTTCAGTCAGCGGGTAGCCGGAAAAGGTGGTTTGCAGCTGTTCCCTGCTGTCGAAAGTGATGATCGTGACCGCAGTCCCCCCGGAAAAATCAATGCCCGGCTTTACCGGCATCCCTGTTGCTGCCATATTGAATGCAAGCACCATGAGGGACATGACAAAAAGCACGAGAGGGATTACCATTAACTGTTGTGGCGTGTATTTCT
>JAKLGN010000068.1 GCA_022710665.1 Methanoregula sp.
GTGCCGGTTCCGGTGGCATGCATCAGGAAAAGGTCATGGAGAAGGAAGAGCCCGACGCTCCTACGGAATTTCCCGCACAGCCAACTATTATTGATAAATTCAAGGTTCTTCTCATCGAGCACGAGCTGATAGTTTCAGAGCGGGATATTGCCGATGCGCTTGCTGAACTGGAACTCACCCTTCTCGAAAGCGATGTGGCTCTCCCGGCAACGGATGCGATCATCGCTCACGTGAGAAAGATACTGGTTGGAAAACACCGCAGGATTGGCACGTCCGTTGATTCCCTCGTGGTCGGTGCGCTCAAAGAAGCGCTGCTTGAGGTGCTGGGCACGGGTTTCGATCTCCTTGATTACGTCCGTTCCCGCCCCCGGCCTGTCAGGATCCTTTTCACCGGTGTAAACGGGACCGGGAAGACCACTACGGTCGCTAAGATCGGAGCTTACCTGAAAAAACAGGGGTACTCCGTTGTGATCGGTGCCGGCGATACATACCGCGCCGGTGCCGTGGAGCAGATTGGTGTCCATGCCGAACGGCTGGGAATTAAGATCATCCAGCACCCCGAAGGTGGTGACCCGTCAGCAGTGCTTTTTGATGCTGTCCAGTATGCCAATTCGCATAAGATTGATGTAGTCCTTGCCGATACCGCGGGGAGGTTCCATACCAAGGCAAACCTGATGAGCCAGCTCGACAAGATCAAGCGTGTTATGAAACCCGATCTCGTGGTGTATGTGGATGAAGCGGTCGCAGGCAATGATGCCGTGACTAGGGCAGCCGAGTTCGACAAGACAATCGGGGCGGACGCAGTCGTCCTCACAAAGGTGGACATGGACTCACGGGGCGGGGCAGCGATTTCCATTGCTCACACCATCGGAAAACCGCTCATGTTCATCGGCACCGGCCAGTCATACGATGATATAGCTCCTTTTGAACCGGCAAAAGTTGTTGAGGATTTGTTGGGTGATGCCTGATGCTTGACGGACTTTCATCATCCCTCAAGGATGCGCTCAAGAAACTTGCCGGCAAAACGGTGATCGACCGGGCTGCGGTCGATGAGCTGGTCAAGGACCTCCAGCGGGCTCTGATATCCTCTGATGTCAATGTCAAGCTCGTCATGGATCTTTCCAAAGCCGTGCGAACCCGTTCCCTTGAGGAAGAACCCCTCAAGGGCATGACGGTACGCGAGCACATGCTCCGCATCGTTTATCAGGAACTCGTTCGGCTGGTCTGGACTTCGACAGATGTCAAGCTCGAACCCCAGACTATCCTCATGGCCGGGTTGCAGGGGAGCGGCAAAACAACCACGACAGCCAAGCTTGCCCGTTATTTCCAGAAGAAAGGGATGAAGGTAGGCGTTATCTGTGCCGATACCTTCCGACCCGGGGCTTATGACCAGATTTCGACCCTGTGTACCAGGATTCATGTCCCCTGTCATGGCAACCCACAGGAGAAGGACGCTCTGAAGATCACACGAGAAGGGCTCGCAGCGTTAAAAGAGCAGGAACTGATCATAATCGATACGCAGGGGCGGCATGCACTTGAGGCGGATCTGATCAAGGAGATTATTGATTTAAACAACCTCACAAAAGCGACCCACCGCTGGCTTGTGATCGACGCGGCTCTCGGTCAGCAGGCAAGCGAACAGGCACGGCGTTTCCACGAGGCTATTAACATTGACGCTGTTATAATTACGAAGATGGACGGCACCGCAAAAGGAGGTGGTGCCATGTCTGCAGTGGCCGAGACCAGGAGCGGGATTGCTTTCATCGGAAGCGGTGAGACGATTGAGGACCTTGAGCGGTTCGATCCCGACAGCTTTATTTCCCGTCTGCTGGGGATGGGGGATCTCAAATCACTGATGGAAAAGGCGAGCGAGGCCCTCAAACCGGAGGATGTGGATATGAATGCGATGCTGAAGGGCAAGTTCACCCTCCGCGACATGTACAAACAGCTCGAGGCCCTGAATAAAATGGGACCCTTAAAACAGATCATGGGGATGCTCCCGCTCGGAAATATGGAACTCCCTGAGGGCGTTTACGATGTGACCAGTACCAAGATGGTTCGCTACCGGATCATCATGGACTCGATGACGCCCACCGAGCTTGACGATCCGTCGCTTATCAACAGTTCCCGCATTCAGCGGATTGCCCACGGGGCGGGAGTAACTCTGGAGGAGGTCAGGGAACTCCTGAAGTATTACAAGATGATGCAGCGGACCCTTAAGGGTCTACGGGGCGCGAGCGGCGGGAAATTCAATATGCAGCGCCTGATGAAACGCTTCTCCGGAATGTAGTAAGATGACCTCGTTTGCGATCATCGGGCACCTTGCCCGAACCGATGGAGGTTTCTCGCTCAATGATCTGCCGGGAAGCGGCGGCCGGATGGATGTGCTCTGCCGGTGCGTGAACGCTGCACTTTTCCTCTCGCACGACCTGCGCAGGGATGCGGACTGCTACCTGGTCCTGTGCGGTGAGCCTGCAGGGCCAAAGACTGTAAAATTCTCCGGTACCCTGGTGCGGTCGCTCTCGCCCGATGAACGGAGTGCGGCAGCCCTGATAAAAAAGGTCATTGATACACCCTGCGGGAGCGAGTTTCGCGAGGCTTCACAAGGGGTCTTTATCCGGAAAGGTGGTCTTGAACGGCTCATGTCCGAACATGTATTTGCCGTCCTGGACGAGAAGGGAACTGATGTGCGGAATGCTGTCAGCCTGCCGGATGCGTTCCTGCTCTCGGACCACATGAACTTCACAGAACGCGAGGAAACCATGATCCGAAATTGCCCCCGGTACTCTGTGGGTCCGAAGTGCCTGCATGCCGATCACACGATAACCTTAGTTCATAATGAGATGGACCGGAGGACCATAGGATGGAGATAATCGAACAAGTAGAGGCAATCCTGACCTATGGCGAAACCTGTGACCACTGCCTCGGGAGGTTCTTTGGGAAACGCTCCCACGGGCTTTCCAACGATGAACGCGGGAGAAGCCTGAAGATCGCCCTTGCCATTGCCGAGAACAAGCCATATATTCCATTTTCCGGAACCTGCTGGGTCTGTGGAAATTTCTTTGAAAATGTTCCTGAATGGGCCAGCCGGGTTGAGGAGGCAGTCAGCGGTTTGGAGTTTTCCACCCTACTTGTTGGTTGCCGCGTACCTCCGCTGATCGCCGAGAACGAGGAGATGGTCTGGAGCGACCTCTCGCTTGCAGACCCGGAACCTTTCAAATCGGAGGTTAACCGGGAAGTTGGCAAAGCAGTTTCTGCACGGATCAGTAAAGTTGTTGATTTTAAAAAACCTGACGTGGTTATCATCCTTGATGCAACTACAGGGATTGTCGAGATACAGGTCAACTCGGTTTTCTTCTATGGCCGGTACCAGAAATTTGAGCGGGGCATCCCTCAGACCCACTGGGACTGCCGGGCCTGCAAAGGGAAGGGCTGTGAGAAATGCAACTATACCGGCGCCCAGTACCTTGATTCAGTAGAAGAGCTGATTGGCAGACCGGTTATTGAGATGTTCGATGCCGAAAATGCCGTGTTGCACGGTGCAGGACGCGAGGATATCGATGCCCGGATGGTCGGAACCGGGCGGCCATTTATCCTTGAAGTTGTTGCTCCGAAAAAACGTTCCATCGATCTTACCGTGCTCGAAGCAGAGATTAACCGGACCGCGGAAGGGCGGGTTTCTGTCGCAATAAAGCGCTGGGCTGAGCGTGCTGAAGTGGAAACCCTTAAATCAAACAAAGCGCATAAAAAATACAGGATCCTGGTCGAGGTTGATGGCGAATTATCAATGGATGAGTTCGCAAATGCCTTGAAATCCTTAAAGGGCGTCACAATATACCAGCGCACGCCCGAGAGGGTTGCTCACCGGAGAGCAGATAAAATCCGGGAGCGGAAAGTCCTGGATATCGGGTTCGCCGGGCAACAGGACGGCAGATTTATCGTCGAAGTCCTGGGCGAAGCCGGGCTCTACATCAAAGAACTCATATCCGGGGACGGCGGAAGAACCATCCCAAGTCTAGCCGAGATCCTGAAAAGAAAAGCTCACGTCACCAGCCTCGATGTCACACAGGTGGATGGAGCAAAGGAGGGAGAATGACATGGCACATCACAATGGTCCAAGAAAGAAAACACGGTATAAATTCAAGAAAGATTTAAGAGAACGAGGGCTGCCACCGTGCACCTGCGTTATCCAGAGATTTGAGATTGGGGACCGGGTGCACATTGTCTGTAATCCCAGCGTCCAGAAGGGTATGCCCCACCGCCGTTTCCACGGCCTGACAGGAACTGTCCTTGGTCAGCGTGGGCGCGCGTGGATGCTCACAATCCGTGACGGCAACGCCGATAAAATCGTCATAGCAAGACCGCAACATCTAAAAGCACAAAGGTAAATCCTCTGTCAGGTGATTGGCATGAAAGTCAAGGGTATCATTAGCGAAGAAAAGGTTACGCTCCCGGAAATGCGTGCCGTATTGTCAGGTGTTGAAGCGGAAAGGATAGCCGCCGAGAAGGAAACATCATATGAGTTCCGGCGCAGTATAGAGCATGCCAATCAGCTTGCAAAAACAACCCCGGAAAAATCGAGAGACCTTGTTTCCCAGCTTGTACAGATGGAAAAGATGAAGCCCGAGATAGCATTTCGCATCGCAAATATAATGCCAAAGACCCGCGATGAGGTACGAGCAATCTTTGCCAAGGAACGCTTCACACTCACCCCTGAAGAAATTGATAGGATCATCGAGCTGGTAACAACACACTTCTGAGGTGTGGCACATGAAGGCTGAGAAAAAAGAGGTAAATGCGATCGTACTGGATGTGCTCATGAAGGGGCATGTCGAGGACCACCGCCCCGCTTTTAAACGCGAGCCGGTTGTGCAGGCTATGGGAACAGAGCAGTTCAAGCTTCTCGAGCTCGTCCCGAAATCAACTGCAGTGATTGATCTGCACGAAAATGTATATATCGGAGATGCCGAGCGAGATAAGATAGAGAGAGTCAAGCGCCGTATCGGTTATGCTGATCTGACACACACAGCCCGGGGGGAGCTTCCCTTTGTTATTGAAGAAGTGATAAAAAGCCGCGAGCAGGACTTTGTCACATTCTTCAACAAGGCTATCTCTATCACGCCAAAACTTCACATGCTCCATCTGCTCCCGGGAATCGGAAAGAAGCTGATGTGGGAGATTCTCGAGGAACGCAATAAAAAACCGTTTAATAGTTTTACCGACATATCGGCCAGGATCAAATCGATCCCTCACCCCGAGAAGATGATTCTGGCCCGTATCCTGGAAGAGCTCCAGGACAAAGATGTAAAATACCACGTCTTCACAACGCGATGAAAGCATATCATGACCAGCACTTCCTTATCGATCCGCATGCGATTAACCGCATCGCGGATCTGGAAGATGTAAAGGGCAGGCGGGTTCTCGAGATCGGGCCGGGTAACGGGGCGCTCACCCGTGCCCTGCTGGACCGGGGTGCACTTGTCCATGCGATCGAACTTGACGGTATCCTCTGCGAACAGCTCACTGATACCTTTTCCCTCGAAATTGCCCGGGGGCAGCTCACGGTGCAGCATGGTGATGCAACCCGGTGCGAGATCCCCGCATTCGATCTTTCTGTTTCCAATCTGCCGTATTCTGTATCTTCGAAGATAACTTTCCGGCTCCTGCAAGCAGGTTTTTCCGTTGCAGTCCTGATGTATCAGAGCGAGTTTGCTGAGCGGATGGTTGCAAAGGCGGGGA
This sequence comes from Methanoregula sp., assembly GCA_022710665.1. GTDB lineage: Archaea > Halobacteriota > Methanomicrobia > Methanomicrobiales > Methanospirillaceae > Methanoregula. Next base: position 5,740 of record JAKLGN010000068.1, read on the forward strand.
CCAAGGACTGCGGGCGCCTGTCCATCATGGTACAGACCTATGCCGCGGTACAGACTTGTTTCCGCCTGCCGCCCCAGTGCTTCTCCCCCCGTCCTCAGGTGCATTCTACGGTAGTGAAACTATTTCCCCGCCAACCGATCTTTCCTATCAATGACCGGCACCTTTATGCGGATGTGGTCCGGGCGCTCTTCTCCCACCGAAGGAAGACCGTGCGTAACTGCCTGAAAGGTTCGGCAGGCAGCATGCTCTCTCCCGTCTGGGTAGAGAGAGCGCTTGCCGGGCTGCCGGCCGAGATCCTCACCAGCAGGCCAGAGGCGTTGTATCTGGAAGATTTTGCCACGATCAGCAATATTCCCTGAAAACCGTAAAGATATGATTCAGGCAACTTTTTTCAATTCATACGTCCGGTATCCTGACAAGGACTTTTTGTGATCTGTCATGCGATGGAAAGGCTGGGATAAGATCCCGTTGACAATAACAGATCCGGGAGATCCGTTAAGGACCAGCAGGGTTGAAGCAGTTGCCCCGCTGGTTGTTTCTGCCAGTCGCTCGACCGACATACCCGCGTTTTATAGCGACTGGTTCATGACGCGTCTTGCTGCAGGGTACGTACAGTGGAAGAGCCCGTTTGGAGGCTGTCCGCTCTATGTAACTTTTGAAAAAACCCGGGTATTTGTATTCTGGACAAAGAACCCTGCACCTTTTTTTCCGCATCTTGAAACCCTCGACCGGTCCGGATATCGCTACTTTTTCCTCTTCACATTAAATGATTACGATGCCGAGAGGTTCGAACCGGGTGTCCCTCCGGTCAGGGAGCGTATTGAGACATTCAGACAGCTCTCCCGCTGCATCGGGAAAGGCCGTGTTGTCTGGAGGTTTGATCCCCTTATCCTTGCAGATAACATTACCATAGATGATCTTCTGGAGAAGGTCCGGAGCATCGGTGACCGTATTGCTCCCTGGACGGAGAGGCTGGTCTTCAGCTTCGTTGATATTAAAAAATATTCGAACATCGGGCGCAACCTGCAGGCTTCGGGGGCTGAAGGTGCCCGTGAATTTACCGATTATGAAGAAGAGGTGTTCTGTTCAGGTCTTGCTTCCCTGAACCGGCGGTGGGGATTAACCCTGACTGCCTGTGCGGAAGGACGCGATCTCTCCCGTTTCGGGATTGGAAGGGGACAGTGCATCAGCTATGACCTGATGATGCAGGAGTTTGGCAATGACCAAAAACTCATGGATTTCCTACGGCCGGATGACCAGCGGGCTCTTGACGGGACGGGAACCACAGTCGATCCATCGCGATGGCTGAAGGACCCGGGCCAGCGGAATACCTGCCGGTGTATCGCGTCCAAGGATATCGGTCAGTATTCCACCTGCCTGCACCGTTGCACGTACTGTTATGCCAATACCCTGCCGGAACTTGCCCGCCGGAATTATTCACGATATATCTCCGACAAA
>JAKLGN010000069.1 GCA_022710665.1 Methanoregula sp.
TCGTTTTTGGTCAGAAACTTGGGGCCGGGACAGGGACGGGTGATCACTCTGTCCGATGAGATTGGGATCGAGAAGGTCTATATGGCCTTTTTCGAGCAGCCATTCCCCGCAGACCTGAAACTTGCCCTGCTCTGGCTTGCAGTTTCACTCGCTGCGATCTTCCTGCCCGTCCTCAATGAATCACCCCTCCGGGTTGCGCTCGTCTTGCCGGCGTTACTTTTCTTACCGGGATACTGTCTCCTTGCATTCCTCTTTTGCGGGGAGCGTGATATCGACCTCATCGAGCGGATCGCACTCTCAATCGGGCTATCAATCGCCATTGTCCCGCTGATAGGTCTCGGACTAAATTTCACGCACTGGGGGATCCGTCTTGTGCCGATAATGGTGTTGCTGACACTCTTCTCTCTGGCCATGACGCTGGCGGCCCACTATCGCCGTTCACTCCTGCCCGTGGAAAAACGGTTCCGGGTCCCTTCCCGAAAAGACCTGGCAGCGATCAGAAAAGAAGTTGCACCGGAAGGTGGCAGCAGGGCTGACCGCATACTCAGCGTGGTCCTGATCCTTGCCATCATCACCGCAGTCTTGACTGCGGTCCTGGTGATTGCCATCCCAAAACAGGGGGAAAGATTTTCTGATTTTTTCATCCTGGGTGAGAACGGTAAAGCGGTTGACTACCCGGACCGGATAACTCCCGGTCAGGATTACCCCATGTATATCGGCGTAGGAAATCACGAGTTCCGTAATGTCACCTATACAATCGAGACATGGGGGATACTCATGGAATCCAATAGCGCGACGAATACAACCCGTGTCATCACTATGGATCCCCTTTGGCAGCGAACGATAACCCTGGCCCATAACGGAACCACGACTATTCCCTATACCTTGTCTGTTGAAAAGACCGGATACAACCGTGTCGAATTTTTACTCTTCAACGAAACTGTCCCGGGGATGAGAGGTATAGACCGGATCAACGCGAGCTACCGCGACCTTCACCTATGGGTTACGGTTCAGGGTGGGTAAGAGCGTAAAGACGGCTGTTATCTCCTCCGGATCTGTGCCGGGGGAACACCGGTCCAAGGAAATGACCATGTCCATACTTTGGGCAAGCAGTGCCCCGCAGAGGCTGCAGGCAGGACAGGGGTGCATGCTGCAGCACCGCGGGGATTCCCGTGCGATAATCTGACAGCCGGCGCTGAACCGATACTTGTGCATAGTGACTGTTATTGTATGATCCTGCCAGTCTGTAGAGAGCGCGGATGCGAAATCAAAAAGACCGATAAGGGTCTCCCGCAGGAGCCGGATCACTTCATCCCGGTTCTCTTTCTCGGGGAGGGTAATCACCTGGTCCCGGAGCAGCGGATAACAGGATGGGATGGTGACCATTCCTGCCGGCCCGGAAAGAGGGAAAGAGTCGTCTGTGGCGACCATCCCTTCCTTATACTCTGATGCAGGGTTGAAGAGCATAACCCGGATATCCCCGGTTATGCGGTGGGGGAGGAAGTGTGCATTCCCAAGTATGCCAAGATCGGACTGTATCCGGCAGATATTCATCTGGTCCCCAGTTGGAAGGAGACCGACCACCCTCATGTCCACCGGTTCCCCTCCCGAGAAGGTCAAAATGAAGATCCCGGTGACTGCGCAGGCCATGCTACAGATCACGATCGCGGCGCTTGTGATGTCCCCGCGGTTTGTCAGGAGGGCGAGCGCGATCAGAATTGCAGCTGTTGCCACGAGCAGGAGGCCTGCCAGAAAATACTTACCAGGCATCCGTAGTTTCATTCAGCACTCCCGGCATAGGTGCGACGTTCCCAAATTTCCAGTACGATCACCATGAGGGCGGTTAACCCGGCTGTGCCGGCCGTTATAGCAAGAAAGGGTATCAAAATCTGGTTTGAAAAGTACAATATTGCAGATCCGGCCACAGCTGCCAGGCACCAGAGTGCAAACTGGAGGGCGTCCCCTTGTTCTGGCAAGCCCGTCTTCTCAAAGAAGACAGCCCCGATTACAGCAGCCTGGGCCATGACACCCGCCGGGAATAATGTTGAAGCCGACGTGATGACCAGAAGCTCACCGGTTACAAGGAGAAGGATCCTGGTAGTTTTGGGGTCGCGACCGAGAATGGATGCAAGGATAAAGAGGACAACGGTAATGAACCCTAAGTATGGTGAGGTGGCTGCCGTAAGGGAAACGAAGGCAGCGGCAAGGGCAGCAAGGATACAGAGAATTCGCACGGCGGGGATCGTCACGCTATCACCTCGAGGCTCTCCATGCCCTTTAGGTTACGGATCCTGGAGATCCGTGCAGGGTCCTGCCCGGCAGCCGTCCGCAGTTTTAACCTGACCCCCTTCATCCGTGCTTGTAATGCGATCTCGCTGATATGGCTTAAGTCCCCATAAAAGAGGCTGTAAAGAATGATCTCTTTGACATCCGGGGAGAGAAGCTGCTGTATCTGTCTGGAGAAGCTCAGAACATACGGACTGGCAAGGTTTCGGCGATATACACGAGTGATCCGGGCCGGGAACAGATCCTCATTTACTTGGAGGGGAGAGCTCCCGAACCTCCGAATAGCCTCCCGCATACCGGCCCGGTTCTTCCACCGGTAAGCATGGTACAGGCGAATTTGGGGATGTGCCGATTCCCGGATCATCCTTGATATACGGCGTATGTCCGTTTGTGCCAGGAGCATGTCCACTACATTAATCCCGGAGATCAGGACAAGTGATATCAGACCGGAGCTTCGGAGCCCGGTCGCGACCTCTCCGCTTACGTCACTGACCAATCCTGCCATGAGCTCATCAGGTACCAGAAACGTGCGGTCGGGAAGGTCGAGGATGACAAGGGGGGGATTGGTCTCTGCCGCAGTGTAATCACGTACATACATGCGATCGTGTTTCGCGGTCATCTTCCAGTCAATGAACCGTATCTCGTCTCCATGCCGGTACTCCCGGACTGATCGGACACTGGACCCGCGATAGATGATAGGGGCTTCCCGCTCCCGCACATCAAAATCCTGTGAGGAGTGCAGCCGTTCGAACGCGGCTTGAGGGTACACCTTCAATTCCGGGCCGCGGAATGGAGCTGAGGCCATCACGAGCGAGGCTGTCCAGAACTGATCGAAAACTATCAGTTCGACTCCTGCCCCAACAGCACTGCCTGGGACGAGCGGGGTTAAGAGGTAACTCATGGAGGCTGTCCCATCCGGCACAAGGACCGCAGCCGGGTCCGCGGGATCCGCGAGGGTGGCCGCCGGGTAGAGGTCCCGGACCAGAACCTCAGTGCCGGGCTCGGGGGTGCAGGAAAAGGAGGTAGTAATGGTGGTTGTTCTACCCTGTGGTATGATGGGGCGGGAAAGGGAACGTCTGATCCGAGCAGAACGGGCTATCCGGTGTATCCGTAGCCGGAAGCGAAGGGCAAGGGCAGCTGAGAAGAGCACAAGCGAGAATCCGGCAAGGCAGAAAGCGGGGTCGTTCAGCACGATCGCGACGATCACCAGAAAGACCGCCATCATTCTCGTGACTCTTGTAAACCGCAAAGGTTCCATAGAATCTACGGCACCTCGATTGTTTCCAAGATCTCATTAATGATGTCTTTTGGTTTGCGCCCCTCGATCTCCACCTCCCGGGTGAGCAGGATGCGGTGGGAGAGAATCTCGTGAGCGAGCATCTTGATATCGTCGGGGAGTACGTACGCCCTTCCAGCGATAGCTGCCCGCGCCCGAGCCCCGCGGACAAAGGCAATAGAGGCGCGGGACGAGGCACCAAGCTCGATATTCCCGTTCTCCCGGGTCGCAACAACAATATCCCGTATATAGCTCATGATGGGGGCGCCAATATGGACGGTGCTTACCGTGCGGATAAGGGCAAGGAGTTCCTCCCGGCTTATGCCCGGGGCAAGGGAGGCTGAGAACTCGTTCCAGTTCAGTCGTCCACTGCTCTCCCGCTGTACCAGGTCGAGCTCATCTTCGGGTTTAAGATACCCGGTCTGCAAGCCGAACATGAACCGGTCCCGCTGTGCCTCGATTAGTGGAAATGTGCCTTGCTGTTCGTAAGGATTCTGGGTGGCAATCACAAGGAACGGGGTGGGAAGCATGCAGGTCTCACCATCAATGGTCACCTGCTGCTCGCTCATGGCCTCCAGAAATGCGCTCTGGGATTTGGGGTTGATCCGGTTGATCTCGTCTGCGAGCAGGATGTTGGTGAAGACAGGCCCCGGCCGGAGGACAAAATTCCGGGTTGACTGGTCAAAGATATGGACCCCGATCATGTCGGCAGGTTGGAGATCGATAGCTCCCTGAATTCGGCTGAAGGCACAGCCGGTTGCCCGTGCAACCGTTTTTGCGAGGGTGGTTTTTGCCGTGCCCGGGGTTCCTTCGATCAGGATATGGCCCTCTGAGAGCAATGCTATCAGAACGAGTTCAAGGAGGTTCGTGTTTCCAATAATATACCCCCCGACGGTCTGCATAACGGTGTCGCGGAATCGGGAAATCGCAACGAGCCGGGCGGTCAACTTGTCATCTTCATCCATGGTACCTCATATGATCCGCCGGTGCCATGCAGCGAGTATGCATGCCATAAGCAAGGCTGCGATCAGGAATTTATATTCAAGGTTGGATCGTACTGAATGAATAAGTTCCGCTATCCCTCCGATACGTGCAACCCTTGAGGTGTATGTATCGATCAGGAGCGGGGTCTTTGTAATGTTCTTCCGGAACTGGCGGTCGGGGCCGGTCATGCCGTTGATGAAAACGCTTGGGTCGGAGAGGACGTATACCGTCCCGTTCCCAATCTTCTCCTCTGTCATGACAGTGTATTTGCGTAGCACATCCCCACCAGTTAGGTTACCGTTTGGTGTCTCATTTACCCATGAGAATACGGAGGTTGTAAGGAGCGGAGTTCCTCCCTCAAGGGTTGTAGCGTGATCCAGAACCAGGGGTGACCCGGCCGGGAGGAACGGGTTCTCTTTCACAAAGACGGCTGTAGCCAAAGAGGAGTCGCTATAGGCCCGGTCTACGCTTGAGAGGTTGCCCGGGTGGATCCGGATGGTGCTGCCCATTGCCTCCAAAAAAGAAGGGCCTGTACCGAAATCGTCGGCAAGTAGCAGTGTGTTGCCTCGTGCTACAAAGTCGCGGTAACGGGAACCTTCCATCGCAGTTATTGTCCGGGTTGGAGCGATGATGAGGAGTGTGGTGTTGGTGTGTTTGGAAAGGTCTGCAGGTACAGTGATGTAGGTCACGGTATGATGGTCCAGATCCGCAAAGAAATCCGAGGTACCGTTCCACCCGAGATTATAACGGCTGAATTCTTCACCCGTGGCTGATAGGTGGAGAATGAGAACAAGGAACGAAACAAGCAGGAGTGCCCCCGCTATCCATGTGCAGGTCCTAATACCGGTCACTCCCGAACTCCTGATATGCGTTCTGCAACGCGCGCTCAAACCCTATCCGGTCCTTCTCACTGTTGCTGCTGCCGTACCGGATTTTCTCGTAGTTGCTGACAAAACGCGTAAAGAAACTGGCATAATGCTCTCCCGAGCAGTACTCGGTCATTTCCCGGGGCGTGAGCGTCCGGTACCCAAGATGCAGGCCAAGACTCTGGGCAATCCTGCCGGCAAGGGTAAGGTATGCCTGCCGCGCTGCCTCAGAAAGCCCGTCTTTAGTCAGTGCAGCCCAGTATTGATCCAGGAGGTTGCTGATCGCTGCCTGGAAGGCTGCATCTGAACCAGTTTTGCGATCTGCTGTCCGCAGCATCTCCTCGATTCTCTCCTGGATCCGTGCAGCCTCCGTGTTCTCTTTCCGTTTCGGCAATCGTAACACCCCACCCGCGTCAGCTGCAAGGATTACAAGAACAGCCCCGACCAGAAGAACCGCCATGACCTGGAGAATCCGATCCATGGTTGAGGGGTCCGGAAGGTTGAAGAGTGGGGCCCATACAGTTACCGGCACATCATCGCTCATGGAGGCGGACAGGGGGAGGTCTCCTGGTGAAAATACCGCCCGCAGGCTATAACTGCGCGGTGGAAGCGGTAAAAATACAGAGAAGGTTCCGTCCTCGGTTGTTGTGATCTCCCCGCTATCGATGCCGTCAGTAAATATCCGTACCGGGGCGTTTCGCACCGGGTAGTTTGCCATCAGGCTCCCGTTGCAGAGCGCCCCGGTCTCCCATCTGTTAACTATGACCGGGGCTGCAGTGAGGGCGATGGAGGACCCGGTCTCTGGAATTACCAGTTCCCGTCCCACCGATGTGACGTCTCCCGAACGTGCCGTGAGACGGTGCGTGCCTGCCGGAACGCTCCCGATTGTGTATGCGGTACGGTAGTTTCCCTGCCTGTCGCTTTGAGTTGTCGCAACAATGGTTTCATCGAGAAGGAGGGATACAACCTGTTCTGTTCCCGGCGGATAGACAACTCCGAAGACCTGAATCGTGTTCCGGTAGGCGGCCGTCTCCGGGTATATATAGAAGGTTATGCCGTCCTCTTGCACAGATGTAGTTTCCGGAACCGGAAGCTCCTTACCCTCGATCTCTGCCGTAAGGCTTTTTACCCGGGAAAGCGCCTCACGGTACTTACGGGTGTCGAAGCCCAGCCTGGTGCTGATCCCAAGCACGGTCTCGTGGTCATGCACGTAACGTTCAGCCAGCACCCGTATACCCCTTTGGAGGAGTGCGCTCTGGCGTGCAACCGAGGCCTGTAGCTGCAGGTTGTTGCGGTTCTCTTCCTGTGCTCCCACCCTCTGCACAGTATCGAAAGCTGTGATCCGGTCCATAAGCTCTGACAGTGTGGAATCCTGTTCTTCCATCGCAGCGAGGAACGAACCAATCTCCCCGCCATTCAGATCCAGATCGAGCACAAGCCCTTCCAGTGAGGTCAGGCGTTCTTCAGACATGGCAAGCCTGTTCTGTACCGCTGTGGAGTC
>JAKLGN010000007.1 GCA_022710665.1 Methanoregula sp.
CCCTCGTGGTTATCTCACTTCTCCTCATACCGTTTATACGATTCGACAACTTTACCCAAGAAGTCCCCCTGACTGCAACCGGACTTCTTGCCACTATCATTATCGTCTACTGGCCGTTCACAGGTTTTGAGATCTGCGCGATCCCGGTGGAGGAGACAAAAGATCCGGCACTAATCCGCAGGTCACTTTGGCTGGTTATGCTGATTGTTGTCTCCCTGTACCTGATTCTTAATGTTGCACTTATCGGCAGTGTCGGACCGGAAGTTCTGGGAGCTTCACCGGCTCCGATTGCAACCGCAGCCGGCTTACTTTTTTCCCGCTCAGGAGCGATCATTGCATTCATCGGGATCATCGCCATGCTCTCAGCCATGAATGCCTATATCATCGCAACGTCCCGTATTCTCCATACGCTCTCGGAACGCTTTTCCGTACCCAGGATCAGGGACCTGAGCCGGCAGGGGACACCGGTAAATGCACTTCTGATCGGTTGTGGAGCCAGCGTGCTTCTCCTCTTCGTTTCCAACCGTTTCGAAGCGCTCGCAACGATATCCGTGATAACAACGCTCGTCCCGTACATCTTCTTCTGTATCGCTGCCTGGAACCTGGTAGCGGAAAGAAAAGCCCGCATCGTTGCAGCAACCGGCATGCTCTCCACAGCGGCCATCCTGCTCGTCTATTTCATGGTATAACAGACCTGTCGTATCAGGCCGTTAAACCCATGGTAGTGCTTCAGGGTCTTCCCGCAGGATCGTTGGCGAAAAAAACCTCCGATTTTATCCACAATAACAGCGTATACTTCTCATCAAAACATGCAGGCCTTCCTTCCCGGTGTACTCTACGCCTTTGCCGCGCTGTTCATCATCCTGGATCCGCTCCTTTCTGTACCGATTTTTGCCGCAATGACAAAAGGACAGCCCCCGGAGGAGATCCATAAGCAGGCCCTTATTGCCGTTGCCGTGGCCGGCGCCCTGATGTACGTGTTCCTCGTGTTTAATACGGCTATTTTCACCATCCTCGGCCTCAATTTTCCGGCCTTCCAGATCGCCGGGGGTTTCATCCTGTTCCTTCTCGGCGTCCAGGAGGCACTGGGCATCGAACTTGGGCACACGAAAGAGCACACCGCAACCGCAGCCGGTGTGGTGATCGGTACACCGCTCCTGTGCGGGCCGGGTACCATCACCACCGTTATGCTGCTGTCAAAAGAGTACGGGCTCCTCATACCGTTCGCCGCGATCACTCTTTCGCTCCTTGCAACCTGGCTCGTCCTCTATTATGCAGAAGGGATCCAGCGGATCCTCGGTGATGTCGTGACTGATATCATGGGAAAAGTGCTGGGAATGCTGGTCGCCGCCATAGCAGTCAATATCATCGCATCAGGGATCCTTGCCTATCTAGCAATCATCTGATCTTTTTTCGGACACGGCAGGACTGTCGGGAATCGCTGGAAAGGGCGCTCTTTAGCGACTGAAAGTTGTTTTGACAGGATAATTGAAAAAACTGAGACGTTTCCTTTAACAGGATTACGGGGAATTTACCGTTGCAAAAACCATTGTTCACCTGAAAAAATTCCCCCCCTTGAGCCGACATGTCCCCCCGTTGTAGGGGGGTGCTCACCACGATCACCTGATTTAGATTGCAGGTAATAAATCGTCATCGCCATTGTGGGAATGCCCGGCCGCGGGGGTAAAGCCCCCGCGAGAATCAGGGTTTTTTAGAATAATTTTTTAGCAGGGATTTTTAACCCTCGTTCTGATGCTTGATCCATCAGCAAAACTCTGAATCGATTCAATACCACCAGATAACCAGGGTATTTTTTTTCACGAATCGAGTTTCAGGGAATAGACTTCCACCATGTGATCGGGGTGGTACCGCATTTTTGCCTCCCGAAGTCCGGTAACGCCAAGGTCACTTTCGCGGTTTATATAGGTAAAATGTTCTGCAAGGCGGGTAGCCGTTTCCACATTAATAGCCTTGTAAATACCTTCGCAATCGGGGAGACCTTTCTCGAAATGCACGAGGGCTGTATCATCATTCAGCCTCTCGTACATAGATATGGCACCAACTTTTGAGAAAACCCGTATCACAAGACCGCGGAGGGGAAGTTCGTTGAAGTGATCGATGGCAAAGAAAACGGCATCCTTTTCATGGGCAAGGACGGGATCCCCTTCGCAGCCTTTCCATTCACACCATTCGATCAGGAACCGTTTCACTTCTTCCCAGTTCTCTTTTAAGAGGGGTTCCACCACATGGCTGCAGTTTCGCCGGAACTTGTTGACCTGCCCGCGGATGGTAAGGTAATTTTTCCCGGGAAGATCCGCAAGGTCACGTGCGCGGTACACATACTCTGATGAGTTCCTGTCGGGAACGAGATTGATACCAGGGCAGATCCCCCGCATCCAGCGGGCGGTGTCCGGATCGATCAGGTTGATCGGTACGTTATCGCTCACATCAGACGCAAGGCGGATCACGGAGCGAAGGAGTGCGGGATTGCGTGGGCCGATAGGCGGGCGGAACCGGGTAACGTTCGCTATCGTACTTGCAATGATGATGTTTTTTTCGATATACGCGAAGGTATAGTGGGCATAATGGTTCCAGCAGACCATATTCGTGAACGTGTTGTCGCTGTGGGTCTGGGGATACTCTTTGTAATGCCGGGTAAAAAAATCCCTGTCGGCAAGCGTGACGGGCTTGAAATCATCCTGTGTGAGCATCAGGACTCCCCCAGGAAAATAAGCGGAACATGTCCTTCCATGGGATGGAATCCCAGGGACATGTAAAATTGTTCCGTACCCGGTTCAGCAATAAGACCTATCCATGTGACCCCGGATTGCACGCAGCGGTCCACCAGTGCTGCCACGATCCGCTTGCCCACACCACACTTCCGGTACTGTGGCAGAACCACGAGGTCCTGAATATACCCATCCGACACGCCATCTGCAATGACACGACCCATGCCGATCGCCCGGCCGGTATTTGTTTCAACAGCAACAGCAAAGGCAAAGCTGCCCAGGATCAGGCAGGAGAGATCTTCGGTCTTGGATCCCTCTTTCCACCATTCCCCGGCCATATAAAGGGCAGTTATCTCTTCTTCGTCCCACGCACGGACAACCATCACGGCGATGTCTTCTGCCACAAGCAATCATACCCCGTAATACAGTTTAAACAATTCCCTAAACCACAACTCTTGAATCACTACATCATCGTGACCATTTTACAACGCGTGCACCAGGATTCCAAACCCTCACGGGTTTTTTGGACGAATGAACTGAGTAAGGGCGGTATCCACAATTGCACCCAGACCTTCAACATTCCAGTACCCTGAATTCAGGACAAGGTGGTATATCGATAGATTCCCGATATCGATAGAATAGTAAGACTGATATCTGCCCGCTTCGCACTTTTCACGTTCGAGCGTCAGCTGCTCCGCCGCCTTTTCATCAATGACCTGATCCCGGAATGCGATTCTCCTGATCCGGCAGCCGATGGGCGCGAACAGCCATATTTTGAGATCGGCATCCTCCACCATCCAGCCGGAAAGCCTGCCTTCGATAATGATATTGTCGTGCTCTAGGGCAATCTCTTTCTGGCGTGCATCAATCATCCGGTCAAAGGTCGGATCCTCTTCTGCAAGGCGGCCGAACGCAGCCAGTTCCATGCCATGCTCTTTTGCCAGCTGGCGGAAGACCTCGCCAGCCGAGATCATGGTAAACCCGTGACGTTCAGCAAGGTAACGGGAAAGTGAGGTGGTCCCACTCCCGGGAAGCCCGCTCACCGTGATACGCATCAGAGTCCCCCGATGTTCAGGGCCTTCCGTATCACCTGGCTTAAGGTCATCGAACAGATCATGTACCAGATGATCCACGCCGGTATGACCCACACGATCGCATCGGTCAGGGCATGAACCCCGAAATATGGCAGCGTGATGGTGCTGGTAGTCTGCGCAAGCCGGTAGAGGAGCCAGAAGAAGATCGGGATGGTAAAGATAAGGATATAGGTCATCGGCTTGAACTGCTGCTGGGACAATTCCATCTGCTCCTTCATGACCCGCTGTTGCTTGGCTTCGAGTTTCTTGATTTTCTTTTCGTCCTGCGAGAGCTGGGCTTCCCGGAACTCGGTCTGGAACTCCTTCATACGCTCCTGGGACTCCGCCATCTTCTCATAGTCGATAGTGTATTTCTGGATGATGGAGGAGTACAGACCGGTGAATGCCGAAAGGATCACAATCAGGATATAGAATGGGATCTTGAAGCCGTCAACGAACGGTGCGAATACGCTGTCGATTGCCATGCCGACACCTGTCTTCAGCCATTCGACGGTGTATGCCCACATCATGAGCATCATGAAACCCATGGTTATCCAGAGGTTGTATTTTTCCCAGACCTTTGCAAAATCCATCTGTTCACCTGAGAACATCGGCGAGTTCCTGGCCGGCACGTTCGAGCAGGAAGTCCGCGTTCGTAACTATTTTGACTGTACAGCCTGTCACCATCGCATATGCGGCTGCAATGGAACGGTTGAACTGCTGATGTTCCGCAATGGACTTTGCGCCTTCCTTGTCCCGCGAGCGAGTCTCATCGGTCATACGGCGCATGAGAATCTGGTCATCATCGGTCTCGACAAGGACAATAATATCAGGCAGGATCTCTTTTAAAACCCACTCGGGAAGGCCTGCCATGTACCCTTTCGGGGTCTTAACAGAAGCGTGGGTATCGATCAGGACATTTCCCGGGACCCTGGCGATGGCCTGGCCGGCGCGCTGTTGCAGCTGTTTCTGCACGGCGCGGTCGAGTGTCCGCATCTGGTCGCGGTCCTTTACGACATTGTCCTTCACTGCAACATCGAACATGAACGTGCCGAAGTTGATAGACTGGTATTCGATACCCTCTTCCCTGAGTTTCTTTAATGCCTCGTTGACAACCGTCGTCTTGCCGACGCCCGGAACACCGGTGATAATGACCTTTTTTCCCATCAGCATCCTCCCTCGAAAGTTCACTCCTTACCAAAGAATGTCCGCATGAACGGGTACATCTCCATGATCTGCTGGCTCGCGATCTCCTCATAGAGCCGGTAAGTTATACTGACCGTGAGAAGAAGCCCGGTTCCGCTCACGGATCCGATGACACCAAAGAGGTTGGCGATAACACTGAGTATACCAATAAAGACGCCACCGATCACGGTAACACGGGGGATGTACCGGTCAAGGTACTTTTCCAGCACCTGCGGATTCCTGCGGTAGCCGGGAATGGACATACCTGATAACTGGATCTGGCGGGCAACATCCTTTGAGTCGAGCCCGGCAGTCTTGATCCAGAACAGGGCGAAGATCGCACCACCGACCACCATGAATGTGATATCGATGCCGAGACGTAATAGAACCTCCCATGGAGCATGGCCGAGGTCGTTCATCCACCACATCCATTGCGTAGGACCGTTGATGGGATTGAGGAAATACATGATACCATCCTGCGGTGTCGAGCCATCAAATTTTCCGAAAATGGTGATGCCGATATTCGAGAGGAACATGCCCAGCATCTGGATGTTGGCCTGCAGGACACGGACAAGGATCATCGGCAGGACGCTCGCGTAAATCAGCTTGACCGGGAACCGCGCACGGGCGCCGCGCACCTGTGCGTGGGCAAGCGGGATCTCAATCCTTGTCGATTCCACGTAGACGATGATTAGGAAGATAGCGATCGTCGTGACAAATGCGAGGATATCCTTTCCAAAGTAGGTCAGGTAATTTCCGCCATCAAGTCCGATAGCAACGAGACGCGGGAAAAAACCTACCGGATACTGATCGGTGATTTTGGCCCAGTTGATGAACCCGCTGACAAGTGCCTGGGATATCCCTGCGATAATGAAGAGACCGACACCGGAACCGATACCCCATTTCGTAACCACTTCATCCATGAAGAAGATCAGGACACCGCCAATACAGATCTGGAGGAAGATGATGAACGAGACCGTTAACAGGTTGCCACCAAAAAACTGCTGCGCGATAACCGGATCGGGTGTCATGAAACCGCCGACAAGGTTGGGGGCTGCCTCTACAATGATCATGACGAGGATAAGGATCTTCTGGAGCCCCATGTACATAACCTGTCCGCGCGTCTCGCTGGTATCAATATGGAGGATATCTGCCCCCTTCAGCAGCTGGAGCACGATGGATGCCGTGACAATAGGTCCGATACCCAATTGAATAATTGACCCGCTTGCGCCCGCAAGGAGTGCTCGCCATGCAGCAAACAAATCCTGACTTGCGGGAGCGAGTCCAAAGAGGGGTACATTCGACAGGGCAAAATACAGGATTAATATCGCAAGTGTCCAGAGCAGTTTATTCTTGAAATGGACATGCCCTTCAGGGCTTTTGACCGCAGGCATTGCAGCCAGCAGGGGTTCCATTCGATCCAGCAGGTTTCCCATGGTTTCACCAAAAATCCGGGAACAGGTCAGGCAACCTGAACCTTTCCACCCATTTTCTCGATCTTTGCTTTCGCAGTTTCAGAGAATGCAGGGGCTGATATGTTGATCTTTTTCGTCACCCTGCCGCTGCCGAGTATCTTCCCGATACCCATATCTCCGGCATTGACGGTGACGGTATCTCCTTCCTGTTTTGCGATTCCCTGTGCCAGCAGGGACGGGATGATCTGATCCAGGACCCCGACATCGATGCTGATTACGTCGGTTGCTATCTGGTTACAGAACCCGTTCTTGCCAAAGACGGGCCCTCCCATCTCTTTATACCACTTGACAAAGTGGTGGGCGTTGATGCCGGCCCGGCCTCTTCCGCCACGGTTTCCTGCACCGCGCCGGTTTTTGTGGGTGCCGCCACCGCATGTTCGCGATCCACGGTACTTTGAACGTTTGTTTGTTGGCATCCTGCTTCACCTCATCTTATAGAGGAGAGTATTAATCTCCTGGCCATAATAGCCAAGCGCTCCACCCTGGGGGAACGTGCGCTTGGTGGTCTTGTATCCCTTGCGAGGGGGGTGGAGACGCAGTACCGGCTTGAGCCCGGGGATATCACGCAGTTTCGTTTCACCGCTTGCAAGTGCCTGGGCAAAATCTCCAATGGTCCCATACAACGAATTGGATTTGATATATTCGTCGGTCAGCGGGGCATCCCCGATGACCCGGCCGCGCGTTTTTAGCAGCGTCTCCATTGTCGGTGCGTCAACTTCCCCATATGCCACGTAGTCCTTAACCTTACGGATCATCCCAAGATTCTGTGGTGAATCTGAAACAAGGACGCAGTGGTTGATGTGGTGAAGGCGCAGCATCTTTAAGGTATCCTTGATGTCCTGGCGGGTCTTTACCACGCCACGAACCTGAACAACCGCGTACATTTACGGCGACCTCCCTGTTCTGATCATGTTGGTCTCGGCAAGAGCGTTGAAGGTTGCCTTTGCAAAGTTGATAGTAGTCCTGGTTTGTCCCCGTGCAAAGGTCCAGACATCCTTGATACCGGCAAGCTCGAGCACTTTCTTGCTGATGTCCCCCGTGACAAGGCCAATACCCTGGGGTGCCGGTTTGAGGGTAACCTTGACACTGCCTGCTGTTCCCTGCACCTGCATGGGGATCGAATGGGTGGTATCGCACCCGCATTCCCAGCTACCGCAGCCTCTCCTTACCTTGATAAGGTTCATCTTGGCTTTGACAATGGCTTTCTTGATCGCATCGCCGACCTGAACATCCTTGCCCTGACCAAAGCCGATATAACCATTGCGGTTGCCCACAATGACGACGGCCCGGAACTGGACGC
The DNA here is from genome assembly GCA_022710665.1 of Methanoregula sp. Taxonomy (GTDB): domain Archaea; phylum Halobacteriota; class Methanomicrobia; order Methanomicrobiales; family Methanospirillaceae; genus Methanoregula. The sequence goes on from JAKLGN010000007.1 coordinate 7,763, forward strand.
GCCGGCCGGAGTCAGTCATACGCTGCATCATGGCAATATCGAGGACCTCATCTTCGAGATCCGGAAGGAACGCATCAACGATTTGTGGTTCCTTGATGGGCCTGCCACTCTCGAGTACCTGGTCGATACTCTTGATCTCTCCTGAAGCGACGAGCTTGCCAAGACCGGTGACCGGGTGCCACTCTTCTCGTTCGTATGCCATTTATGCCATCTCCTTTTTTATGGCATCTGCCACCTGTTCGACATTTTTCACGATATCACCTGCATTCTTGTTGTATGCGGCGATATGCGCACCCTTGGCACGTTCGTCTGAAGGGAGGATTTCCTCACCGTGCGGGATTGCAAGACCTGCCTCGACAGCTCCTTTCAGCGCTGCAAAGATCCGCGCCCCCGGGGTTGCCCGGTTAAGACCAATGTCAAGTATTGCACTGTCCTGCGACGCTTTCTTTGCTTTGACCGCAAAGAGCATCCCTGTGAGGTATGCCGCCGGTGTGCTGGATGTTGATCCCTTGTACCCGTATTTTTCCAGCTCGGCAGAGTTTGCTGCTACGAGGGTACGGTCGCCGTCCATCTCAGCCGTGACGAGCTGCACGATGATATGCCGGTTTGTCTTCCTGACGACCATCCGTGGTACGTCAGAAACGACAAGTCTCGTCCGCTGGTAGTAATCGGTTTTGCCTTCCCTCCGCCTTCGGAAAGGGACAAAATACCGTGATCCTGTTGCCATGTTACTTCATCCTCCCTGAGAGGATCTCCATCTGCGCTTTCATGTGCGCAACACTTCTGAACTGTCCCCCGGCTGCTTTCCGGTAAAGGATGCGGTACATGTGGTGATCAATGGTGCCGGCTGCACGCAGCTCGACCAGGACTTTCCTGATCGCACGGATCTTCTGGACCCATGCTGTTTTACTCGGTTTGCGGGCACCTGCTGCACCCTTCCGTTTACCGGCACCCTTGCGGTGGCCGTAGGAGCGCTGGGCAATCCGTGCCCGGGCCCGGCCACGGCTGACGCCTTTTTTCTGGCGGGCTTTGATGGCACCGTCAGTGATAAGCCCCCGCAGGTCTTCCCGTGAGATCGCGTTCTCGATGTCCGAGAGACGGGCCGGGTCAAACCAGACGCGGTTGACGCCGCATTTCAGTACCGATGCTGCAATGCGTTTCTGGCTGGCGACGTCACTCATTCTTCTTCACCCCTGATTTGGTGGTCTTTGCCTTGGGTTTGGCTGCCGCTTTCTTGGCCGGGGCCTTCTTCTCTGCCTTCTCAGCGGGCTCTGCCTTGGGTTTGGCTGCCGCTTTCTTGGCCGGGGCCTTCTTCTCTGCTTTTCTGGTCCCTTCAGGCTTCGTCTCTTCCTTCTTCTTACCCTCTTCTTTTAACACCGGCTTTGCTGGTATTTTCCTTGCCTTTGCCCTGACGACGCGGGCGTTGAGGACCCTGAGACCGGCAGCAACAGCCTGTTCCTGGATTATGATACGTTTGCGTGTACCAACTGTTGCCCCGAGCCGCACTGCCTGCGTCTTGGGATCGAGTCCTTCCAGGTCCTTTAAGGAAGAGACGAGAATTTCAAAGAACCCGCTCGGGTGCATTCCCCGAACCGCAACGGGGCTGCCGAAACCAGGTTTCGGGAGTGCGCCCTTCGCTTTCTTCTGCTCGCGCTGCTTGTTGTGCTGTCCGCGGGGCTTTCTCCAGGAATCTGAGAGCTGGCGTTTCTTGCCGTACCCGTCGCGCTTGAAGCTTGCGCCTTTATCTACGCGCACCCGGATCAGCCGCTTGACTTCTGTTGTCATTTTATTCAGCCCCTCTGAACCATGTAGATACCATCCTGGAAGACCCGCGGGTCGCGGTCGCGGATATGGGTGGCGTGTTCGATGTTCGCTGCGCTCGTACCGACAAGTTCGCGGTCGATACCGGTCAGAATAACCTCATCATTACCGACTTTTGCCGTAACGCCCCCCTCAATCCGTGCATAGCGTGCTTTTTTCTCACCCAGGAAATTCGCTATCTCGAGCTTGTTTCCCTGGATCTTGAGCTGGATAGGGAAGTGGCTGTACACCACTTTCATGTGGTACTCATACCCCTCGGTGACACCCCTGCACATATTCTTGGTATGTGCTTCAAGGGTTCCTACCATCGAGGTTATCTCTTTTCTTTTAGATTCTGTGGAGATGGTAACTTCGGTTCCTTCGCAGGTCACGGTCACCTGGGGAAACCGAACGTTACGGGAAAGCTGGCCTTTGGGCCCTTTCACACGAAGGTACATGCCATCCAGACTTGCTTTTACGCCGTCCGGGATCGTAACTTTTCGTACTGCTGCCATTTTTAGCACCTTCTAGTAGACATACCCGAGAAGTTCGCCACCAACGCCTTCTTTCCTCGCCTGTTCGTGGGAGATTACCCCCCGCGAGGTCGAAAGCATCAAAAGCCCGAAGTTCTTGCCGGGCAGGTACTGTTTCTCCCAGTATTCCATCTCATCCAGCTGTACCGAGAACCGCGGGGTGATTGCACCGCAGCGGTTGATCTTGCCCGTAAGGTGGACCTTGAGTTGGCCGCCCCTGCCGTCATCGATGAACTCAAAGCCGCTGATATAGCCGGCGTCCTGCATGATGCGGAGCATTGCGCCGAGGAGCTTGCTTGCGGGTTCAATGATGCACACGGACTTACCGGTGTCGCCGGCGTTTTTTATCGTGCACATACCATCTGCAATTGTATTCAGTCGTGTCATTGTGCTCACTCCTCAGCTCATCTTCTTGAAGCCCATCCTCTGGGCCCATTCGCGGAAGCACTGCCTGCAGAACATGATATGGTATCTGCGTACGAGACCCTGTTTGCGCCCGCACATCTTGCATTCGTTCGCACCGCGACCGTAGATCTTTTTCCTTTCTCCTGCCATCAGTGCACCACCACCTGGAACTTTTCCTTGAGAAACACAACGGCATCCGTCTTGTTCACGCGCTGTTTTGCCGGGAGTTTCTTCTGCTCCATGTGACGACGGGTGATGCGGATGCCTTTTCGTTCCAAAACGACGTTGACGTCCATGCCGAAGATACCGATCTGCGGGTCATAGGACATACCAGGGAAGTCCGTATGCTCTTCGATCCCGAAGGCAAAGTTCCCGCTCTTGTCGAACTGGCTCTCGAAGATCGTTTTGTTGATGATCCCAAGGGCTGTTGTAATGAAATCGCGGGCACTTTTACCACGCAGGGTGACTTTGCAGCCGATCGGGGCACCTTTCCTGATGGAGAAGGCCGGCTGGGTCCTTTTGGCAATGGTCCGGATCGGTGTCTGCTTTGTGATTGTCTTCATGATATTTTCGGCTTTCACGAGCTTCTCACCGCTTTCCCCCACGCCCATATGGACGACGACTTTATCGATATAGATATCGCGCATTGAAGTCACTCTTCATGCCCCCATTTCGCAATTGCCGGTGCCGTTGTACCGACCATGTAGATGTACGGTGCGATGGTGTCGAACGTGGCTCCGGTTGTCTCGTCCTTGAGGAGGATTTTGTTGGGCACGCTGCCAGGAACCTTGACAATATCAATGATCCGCGCAACCTTGCCGGAGTGCTTGCCACCGATGATCATTGCCATATTGCCCACGGCAAACGGGAAGTGATCGATGATCCTGAACCGGGATTCTGGTTCGAGCGAGAGCACGAGCGAATCGCCGGACTTGTAGGTATTGTCAGCAATCACATTGGAACCGTCCCGCATGTTCAGCTGGACTTTTCCCCCGGGTACCGTGGTCTTGTTCGTAACCTTACAAAGCCGGGTCTTTGCGGCTTCGGCATCGATCGGGATGGATACGTGCCGGCCGTTCTTGTCACGGAGGATCCGGAAATATTTGTTGATCTTCGGAAGTGAGATGATATCGAAGATCCCGATACCCATCTTGGGGTCCCTGCAGGGTTTCCCGTTGATGATCACATCATTCTGGTGGAGGATCTGCTTGACCTCTTTCAAATTCCGTGCCATGCCCATGTGGTCACGGAGCCAGACGGTGATCGGCATCGCGTTTGCATTGTGCGGGCCGGCTGCTGTTTTCGTGATGAACTTCGTGGTCTTCTTTGCAATATGCCACGAGTCAGGGGCATTCAGTCGCTTTAAGTGGTCTCCCATTATTCAGCCTCCGCTAATTTTGCCTCGCGGCGCTTGTCAGTAAGGTTCAGTTTGGTGATCCGGACATTGGAAGCGCTGACAGCCCGGGGAACTTCAGTCCCGTCGGCTTTTGTGGAGAAGACACCATGGACGACAATACGTGCGTTTTTCGTATCCACGGCATCCACAAGTCCCTCTTCACCAGCGAAATCTCCGCGGGTTACCCTTACAGTATCGCCTTTGACTACCCGCAGGGTTTTTCTCTTGTACTGCTCGCTGAGTTCTTGGGACATGGGTGCATTGAGATATTTTGTGCTGACGTGTGAAGGGGCGTTGTACCGCGCCTTCCGCTGTTTTCTTGGCTGTGAACTTTGCAGTCTTACCATACTTCACACCTCATACAATGATCGTTGCCATAGACCCGAGCTTGGGAAACCGCTCTGCCACCTCACGGGCGACAGGTCCCTTGATCTCGGTTCCTTTCGGCTCATTCTTCTCATCGACAACAACCACCGCGTTGTCATCGAACGATACGCGCATGCCACTGGGCCTGCGCATCTCCTTCTTCGCACGGATGACGACTGCCCGCACGAGCTTGCGGCGCATGTCGGGCGTGCCCTTCTGGACGCTTGCCGTGCAGAGATCCCCCAGCCCGAGTTTGGGCTGACGGCGCCTGACACCATGGTAGCCGAAGACAGAGATTATCTGCACGGTCCTGGCACCGGTGTTATCAGCACATGGAAGCCTTGTTCCCGTTGCAAGAGCCCTCGGCGTCTTGGATTGCTTTGCCTTCATGGCTTCTGCACCTCCACGACGACGAAGGTTGTGCTCTTCGAAAGCGGCCGGCACTCAGCTATCTTCACCATGTCACCGGACTTCGCCCCGATACAGGGGGGGTTATGTGCATGGAGTTTGGAACTGCGCTTCTCATACCGCTTGTATTTCCGGACATAGTGCATGTAATTCCGTGCAACTACGACCGTTCCCATCATACGATCGCTCACGACTTTACCGGTGATCACCTGGCCGCGCACCGGTAAAGTGCCGTGAAACGGACAATTAACGTCCGTGCACTCCGCTGTTGGAGCCTGGACGTTCAATCCAATGTTTTGTGCCATTATGGTATCCTCTTCTTTTCGTGCAGATTGATCCTTTTTTCAGGAGCCAGAACCAGTACGGATCCATCTATCTCCACAAGTTCCCTGCCGGGAAGGGAAACCCGGAATATACTGTGCATCTTTTGAATGCGCTTTATTCCCGTGGGGGTTTCAAGAACCAGCAGGTTCCTTGTTTCATCGATGATGCGACCGGACAGTCCTCTCTGTTCCGGATTTGACGCTCCCGATACCAGAACGTCAAGGCCAATCAGTTCGTGGCGCAGGACGTTCCGGGAAGAGATCATGCAGTTCTCCTGCGGTTCTGCTCGGTCATCATACGGGCAATGGTCTTCCGGAGTTCCCCGATATGCCCGGGGTTCTCGGTTGCACCGCCGGCGCTGACTTTCCCGTAGTGCTGGACAAGCTCCATCCGGAGTTTTCCCATCTGTTCCTGCAGCTCAACATCCGAGAGCTGACTGACATCCTTTGCCCTGAATATTGCCATTACAGTTCCTCCGCGAGCTCCTCATCGGGGAGTGCCGGTTCATCGGGATTGGTGTCTTCAATAACGGTGACGGTTGGTCCTGGCAACGGGCGCTTCTTCTTCTCCGGTTCAATGACCGAGAAGTGGTCGGGCAGTTTTGCACCGGCTGGGACCAGTTTGACCTGCACCCCGATGACGCCGAGCTTCTTGATTGCCACGGCATAGCCTTTCTCGACGATCGTGTTGCTCGGCTCGCCGCAGTGCTTGATGTACCCTTCCGTGAACTTCTGGGTACGGGCCCGTGCACCGGTCAGTTTGCCGGCGATGACGACTTCGCACCCGAGTGCCCCCGAGTCCATGACACGGCGCATGATGCTGGACCCCGCCTTACGGAAGTACCAGCCCCGCTCAAGGGCGTTTGCCAGCCGCTCTGCCATAATCTGGGCGTTGAAACTGGGATTTGTGACCTGCTGAACCTCAATCTGCGGTGATTCAACGCCATATTTCTGGGCAAGGTCCAGGGTGAGCTGGTGAACCAGTTTGCCACCCTTCCCGATTACGATACCGGGTTTCTCGGCAAAGATGGTGACCTGGGTTCCGAGCGGCGTCCTGGCAATATCCATCCCGCCATAGCCTGCCCGTTTCAGTTCCTTCGACAGATATTTCTCGACGCGGGCTTTTCTGACACCTTCTGTGATAAATTTTCTCTCGACTGCCATTTACGCCACCTCGCGGACCACTACTTCGACATTCACGGATTCACGGACCTTGGGTGTCGCCCGCCCCATTGCCCGGGGGAAAAAGGCCTTCTGTGCCCGGCCACGGTTTGCCGATGCATGGATGATCTCGAGGTTCTCTGCATCAAGACCGAGATACTCAGCGTTTTTCTTGACTGATTCAAGAACGCGTATGTACTCTTTTGAGGCCTTGACCGGGTACCTTCCCGCATCCCAGTTCCCGGGAAGGCCGCGCTTGTGCGCGACATTCCGGTTGAAACGCCTAAACGGGATAGCCTTTTTCAGCTTGACGACGTCATTCAGGTATGCAATTGCATCATTCACGCGCTGGTGCCGGATGAACGTGGCAATCTCAATCGAATGCTTGGGGGACATGTTCAGCTCGTTGGCCTTTGCTTTTGCAACAGTGTCACCCTTGACTTTTGTTGAATACTCAGTTCTTGCCATGGTTCATCACTTCAGCGGAACATACTTGCTGCCTCTTGTCGCACCGATACCGGCGCTCCCGTGAGACACTCTCTTTCGTGTCAGTGCAAACTCTCCAATGTAATGGAAGACCGACTCCGGCTGGAACTCGACCTTGACAAATTCCTTGCCATTGTAAATCTCGATGGTCCTGCCTATCATCTCAGGCATGACGATCATTTCACGCAGGTGAGTCCGGATCTTCTCGTTGCCTTCACGGACCTTTTCGAGTAATGTTTCTTCACCGCGGGAGAACCCGCGAACGATCTTGCGGCGCGGACGTGCTGGCATAAGAGGAAGGAGTTCGGAGATCCCCATCGCCTTGAGCTCGTCGATCTTATAGCCGCGATAGGTGAACTCCTCACGCCGTCTTGGCATTCTCTTCTGGGTCTTTTTAGGTGCTGCCATACCCATCACTTCCTGCTCTTACCTGTCTTGCGAGCAGCGACATGTCCAACAGTCCTTCCCGGGGATGTCCCGCGTGCAACCGTCTTCGGGCGACCGGTATGCTGGTGCCCGCCGCCACCGAACGGATGGTCGATGACATTCATTGCAACACCACGGACACGGGGCCAGTTGGATGCAGTATTTGCCATCTTGTGGTACTTGTTCCCGGCTTTCACGAACGGTTTCTCGACACGGCCGCCACCGGCAACGATGCCAATGGTTGCGCGGCACCGTGCGTTGAACCATTTCGTCTTGCCGCTGGGCATCCGGATACCGACGCGGTCTTCGGACTTGTCAACAACAACGGCCTGCACTCCTGATGAGCGGACAAACTTGCCGCCATCGTTCGGTCGTGCTTCGATGTTGCAGATGTAGGTACCGGTCGGGATGTTCTGGAGCGTGAGAGTGTTGCCGTTTTTTACTTCACCGGCAGAGCCCCAGAGGACTGATTCGCCGATGCCGAGTCCTTCGGTGACCAGCATGTAGACTTTTTCCCCTTTCTCGAGCTTGACGAGGGCAATTGGTGCATTGCGTGCCGGGTCGTGTTCGATATCGATAACGGTTCCGGTGATCTTCTGCGTATCGTCACCTATGTGCTTCAGCTCAGCCTTGTACCGGTGGGATGGTGCACGGTATGTCGGGCCTCCCTTGCCGCGGGCTTGTGTTGTGATTCGATGTCCCATGTTTCCCCACCTACATAATACCGAGCCGGCTGAGGATCTCTTCAGCGGCTTTTTCGTTCTCAAAGCTTACGATTGCCTTTTTCTGGCCGTGCATGGTCATAAGAGTACGGACACTCCTGACCTTCTGGCCGAATGCTTTTTCGATCTCACGCTTGATGTCGTGCTTGCTTGCCCTGTTGGTGACAAGGAACTGGAGTTTGCTCTGGTTCTCGAGGAGGACCATGGCTTTTTCCGTAACAAACGGGAATTTCAGGGTCATTTACTTTCCCTCCAGGCGCACGAGTGCACTTTCAGTCCAGACCGTCAGTCTTCCTGCCAGCATTCCTGGTGCAAGGTGTTCGACATTCAGCTGGTCAACGGTTACCGCATCGACGCCGGAGAGGTTGCGTGCTGCAACCAGCGGTTTTTCTGCGGTAACGATCAGCAGGCTCTTTCTCTGCTTGAACCTGCGGCCACGCATCTTGCCTCTCCCGGCCTTGACTTTCCTGCTCTCCTTTGCCCGTTCGATATCATGATAGATACCGAGAGTAGTGAGTGCAGAAATGACATCCTGGGTGCGGGCAAGGGTTTCAAACTTGTCCTCAAAGATCAGCGGGACTGCACCGTCAAAGGTGTGGCCACGGGCACGGATGAGCTCTGCAGAGATGCTCGCAGCAACCGCTGAGCGGAATGCCTTCTGCTTCTCTTTCTGGTTGATCTCTTTTATCAGGATTTTCTCTACTTTCGGGGGGTGTGCCTCACGCCCACCTTTGGCCTGCGGGACCTTGGCAGCGCGGGAACCATTCTTGATACGGGGCACATGTGAGGACCCGCGACCGCTTCCCCAGCCTACTGCGGACGAGCGGATACCCGCAAACGGGTCAGTCCCGTGGGGCTGCCGACGGGTACTCTGCAGTGCCATGACTGCCTTCTTGATCAGATCGGGGCGGTATTCTTCGGAGAAAATTTCCGGAAGATCGATACTCTTGGCAACACCGCCATCCAGTGATTTAACCTGTGCTTTCATCTGCTGATCATCCCTGCTTGCTCTGGACGCTCACAAACTGGATCGCCGGCATCCTGACGATATGTTCTCCCTGGCGCATTGCCGGGCGGATACGGATCAGCCGCTTTACCGGGCCGGGAATGGAGCCTTTGATCAGCACGTACGGGTTCTTGAGAACGCCGTAGTGGAGGAAACCTCCCGCAGGAGTGATCTCCCCGGCGTTCTCGGAAAATTTCAGGATCCGCTTATTGAATTCGGTACGCTGCTGATATCCCATCTGGCCGATCTGGGGAACCTGCCAGCGGATGTGGTGCGGGTTCCAGGGTCCGAGGGTGCCGATATGGCGTTCTTTACCTCCAACCGAGTGTTTGCGCTTACGCAGGGCAATACCCCAGCGCTTGACAGCGCCCTGCGTTCCCTTTCCGGTTGTGATAGCGGTTATATCCGCATAGGCACCGGTCTGGACAACGTTGTTTAAGGTCACTTCCTTTCCAAGAAGCCCGAGGGCGAAATCCATCTGTTTTTTGATATCTGATCCGCCGATCTTGATCTCCATGAGATCGGGGACTTTCTTGGGAACACCGGAGATTGCTGCTGGCTGGGTGTAGGTTATCGCATAGATTTCTGCAACCGTCCCGGCTGCAACTGCATCGGTGATCTTCTTTTTGGCTTCCTCCCCGTTGTAGTCTTTGGGAAGAGTGATCCGGCGACCCAGGATCGTATCCAGCTGATCTGCCCAGATTTCGGTGAATGCATGTTTGCCGTAGGTATCTCTCGAATAGGTACGGATGGCTGCGACCTTCATCGAGGGAACTTCAATCACGGTGACAGGCACCATGATTTCCTTGCCCTCGGTGGGACTGCTCTTGTGGTCGTCCACCATAATAACATGCGTCATACCCACTTTGTATCCGGCAAACCCCTGCAGGATCGGTGCACCCTCGTAGACTGGCCACGATTGGTACTTCGGGATTGGGCTTTTTGCACGCTTTCTCGGGCTGAATGCAAGAGAGCCCCGGCGTGGTCTGTTGATTTTTGGCATGTGTGAATCAATCCTTTTGCGTGTAGGTTTTTCTTATTGCGACACGATTGTGAGATGAATCCGAGATGTGTGATTACTTTGCTTCTGATTCAGCCAACACGCGGGTACGGATGGTTCAGTCACGGAGCTCCGTATGCTTAAAAACCCCTATGGGAGTTTTGGGAGCATCGGATCGTGGCTTACCGTTTTCCGAATCTGGTAATGCACGATTGGGCGTTATTATCGCCTGACTGGTGTGCACCAGTATTCCTTCCTGTCTCGCGAAAGAAGTTCCTGACATTTGGCCGCATCCACCTGCTTTGGAAGGTGGAAAGGGCTCGTTGCACGAACGTCGACCCTTGCGTCCTTGTCAGATCCAACTCTGTCAGCCTGTTGTGACGGATCACAACTCCTTCTCGGTTTAACCCTCCTCAAAGAGGGGTCACCAATCGAGGCTTACCCACGGCACTACCATCAATCCTGTGTCTGGAGATTCGGTTGCGCCGTATACAGGTTCCGGGATGGTAGTTGGCATCCGAGTTCCGGTAAAGGATAACCTCATATCGGCTTCCTCTAGTATTGAATAAAAAGAGATATAAATATATGCTATCTCAAGGGGGATCTGTGTAGGGATGGAATAGGATTACCCCTGCATTATCCTGCATCAGCCGAAATACAGTTCGCCTGCATCGGTGATATAAACGTGGACGTCTTCGCAGATGCAGCGGGCTTTACAGCACTGTGGCCGTGACTCCCTGATACGGTTGATTAAGGAGATTGTGTCGTATTTGACCTTGATATTAATCTTCTCAGCTTCACCAAAAATTATTGACGGGACCTCAAACAGATCGGTACCGTTCGGGATTATACAGAGGTGGGTTGCATCGAGAGTATAGAGGAACTCAAGCGTTTCTTTTGCCCGCCGGATATTTTCCATGGCACTCTTTTCTATGGTGCAGACATTTGCCTTGGAGGTGGAGATGATATCTGCAATCTGCTGCTGTGTCAGCCCCTGCTTGCGGTACCGGAGGACTTCCATCTGGCGATCGGTGAGCAATCCATCCTTCATAGTATCCAGTTTTATATACGAACTTAAACACTTTTCGTTAACTCTGCATTCCAACAACGAAACGGATAAGGTCACCGTTTTCCCGGGGTATACCAGTAAAACAGGGGGATTTTAAAAGATTTTTCCGGCGAGGAAAGACATTTCAAAATGTTTATATCAACTCCGGGTCATATTAACGTGCAAAAGAAATTTTAGGTGATAAAAGATGGTAGTTAAAGTAGGCGTTGCAAAACTCGGCAACATCGCAAGCGGTGTTATGGCAGAGCTGCTCCTCGACGAGAGAGCAGACCGTGAAGATATGCAGACATTTATGGCAACCAGTGGCACGAAACTCGAGCCGGCAGATGTTGACCGTGTCGTCTCCAACCTGATTGCATACAAACCGGACTTCTGTATCGTTGTATCCCCCAACGGCGTTCTCCCCGGCCCGACTGGTGCACGAGAGAAGCTCGCGGCAGCAGGTTTCCCGGTTGTCATCATCACTGACGATGTAACCACCAAGAAGGAATGGGAAGGCGTCAAGGCAAGCAAGTTCGGGTACATCATCATGAAGGCAGACTCCATGATCGGTGCACGCCGCGAGTTCCTCGACCCTGTCGAGATGGCTGACTACAACGGCAACCTCGTCAAAGTACTGGCAATGACCGGTGCATTCCGCAAGCTGCAGGTTGCTCTCGACAAGGTCATCGACCAGGTCAAGGCCGGAAAGAAGGGCGACGCAATCGAGCTCCCGAAGATCATAATGACCACCGACAAGGCTGTCGATGGTGAGTTCACCAACCCCTTCGCGCTCGCAAAGGCACGCGCTGCCCATGAGATCGCCATGGCTGTTGCAGGCCAGAACGTCAAGGGCTGCTTCATGACCAAGGAATGGGAGAAGTACATCCCGATCGTTGCAAGTGCTCACGAAATGATGAGGAGCGCAGCAGTGCTCTGTGACGAGGCCCGCGAGCTTGAGAAGGCAGGCGACAGCATCCTGCGCCAGGCCCACAAGAAGGACGGCACGCTCGTCGCAAAGAAGAAACTCGTTGCAAAATTCGAGTGAAATCTTACAAATTTTTCTCTTTTTTGTAGAATTTTCCAAGGTCCTCAGGAAGCGTCATAATTACCGGTTCGAGATGGAGCCGTTCCATGAATGCGGAATCGCTCGTGGATTGAGGATTCGGATTGATCCGTGAGATCATGGAGCAGAACGTCCTGAATCCGTGATCCTTGCCATTCTTGTCAAAGAAAACAGACATATTGAACGCGTAAGTCCCCAGTTCCCGGTACAATGAGATTATCTCAAGGATGCCCCGCGCCAGAAGATCTGCATAGTTCTCCAGCTCGCCCAGCGTTGATATCGGCAGTATCCCCCGTACCTCGCGCTCACCAACCGGAACCGCGTGGGCAGACCAGAAAATTTCATCACCGAACAGGTACCGGTCAGATGAGCGTTCCTGATCCTTCACTGCATCCCAGTAGTTTCGGCCCTGTTTTTCCCGGAATTCCCGGCTTGCGGTAAAATAGGTGTCGAGAATACGGGAAGGGTGTGAATCCGATAGTCCCTGCATGTGAGGATGTACAAGGCTTGCTCCTGCTGATGGCAGGAAGTTCCAGTTGATGCTATGATACCCATCAATCCGATGGAGCGCCTCGATCTGCGCGATGAGCGCATCTACGATTTGCTGCCGGCTGAAGGATATCACCGCATGTTCACGGGTAATAACGGTGACGACGTGCCCTTCACCGAAAGGAAACAGGTTGGGAAACGTGATACTTTCACCACGGAGGATCCGGTTGCCATCAGGA
>JAKLGN010000070.1 GCA_022710665.1 Methanoregula sp.
GTGGGGAGCAGGATTCGAACCGGCGAATTCAGCAACAGAGGATGCACTATCGCTGGATAGTACCTCCCCATGCGATTCCATCTGTAGATCTGCCCTTTGATTTGAAAAGCATGCAGAAAATGAATAAATGCCCGGTTTTGATGATTGGACTTTGATATTTCACAATACCGAACCATCCAAGTTTAGTGTATCGAAAATCATGTTATTGTGAAAATCGGGTGAGAGGTTGGGATTCTTAGTGAGAAAATCCTGTGAGGTGAGAACTGTGTACGTGCCCTGCAATAAAAAAACTATCATTGATACGGTGTCTGCACGCACAGATAATCAATGATACCCCTGTACGCATACCGGGACAACAGCTGCGATCCCCGGAAGTGCACGGTAAAAAAGCTCGAGAGGGCGGGTTTTTTAACAATTTTTACCAAAATTACCCGGATCCCGCGGAATACCCTCCTGCTGGATCCCACTGCCGAGCAGGCATTATCACCTGCGGACAGGTTCGTCAGGTCCATAACGGTTCTCGACTGCTCGTGGGAGGTGCTGGATACCGGCGCTGTCAGCTCATGGAGAATCCGCCGGGCACTTCCGTTTCTGGTGGCAGCGAACCCGGTAAACTTTGGCAAGCCCTGCAAGCTCTCTTCTGTCGAAGCGCTTGCAGCGACCCTGTATATATTAGGGGAAAAGGAGCGTGCCCAAGAACTTCTGTCGAAGGTCAGCTGGGGTATCAGGTTCCTTGAGGTCAACCGTGAGCCTCTCGATCTCTATGCTGACGCAGACGACAGTTCGGCAGTGGTAAAAATCCAGGGATATTATCTGTAACTCAGGATCTTGATGCCTGAAGGCGACTGTTTTTGGTTCTGGCAAACCACATAGCTTTTTCCATTCCGGCGCAATGTACGATTATATGATCAAGGTTGCGATTAACGGGTACGGGACCATCGGCAAACGCGTGGCCGATGCAGTGGCTGCTCAGAAGGATATGAAGGTGATCGGGGTATCGAAGACCCGGCCGAACATGGAGGGGTTCGTGGCACAGCAGCGGGGATACCCGCTCTACATCGCCGACATCTCCAAGAAGGCGTCGTTCGAGAAGGTAGGCCTCAAGGTTGCCGGCTCTGTTGAGGACATGTGCCAGGCTGCAGACGTTATCGTTGATGCTACCCCGGGTGATATCGGGGCCACCAACAAACCGCTGTATGAGAAGCTGAAGAAGAAAGCGATCTGGCAGGGAGGAGAGGAGCACGAGGTGGCGGGATTCTCGTTCAACTCCTCCTGCAACTACAAGGACGCGATCGGAAGGCAATTCGTACGGGTGGTCTCCTGCAACACCACCGGCCTGTGCCGGATCATCAACGAGGTCGACAAGGAGTTCGGTGTTACGCACGTCCATGCGATCATGGTGCGCCGCGGGGCTGACCCGGGTGTTATCAAGAAGGGACCGATCGATGCCACCGTCCTCGACCCGGTTACCGTTCCCAGCCACCACGGCCCGGACGTGCTCACCGTGCTGCCCCACGTTTCGATCACCACGATGGCGATGATCGTACCGACCACGATGATGCATATGCACGCTATCCAGATCACCACGAAGAAGCCCGTGACAAAAGAGGGAGTCATCGCGCTCATCAACAGGCACCCGCGCCTCGGCCTGATCAAGAAGAGCGCCGGGATCAAGAGCACCGCGGAGATCAAGGAGTTTGCAATGGACCTCGGCCGGCAGCGCTCTGACCTGTTCGAGAACTGCATCTTCGAGGACTCGATCTACGCGAACAAGAACGAGCTCTGCTTCTTCCAGGCGATCCACCAGGAGGCAGACGTCGTGGTCGAGAACATCGACGCGATCCGGGCGATGACAGGGATCGAGAAGGATGGGGCAACGTCCGTCCAGATGACCAACAAGGCTCTCGGACTCGTCACCATCCAGAATAACCATTAACACCCATCATCGCCCATTCTTTTTAATGGACGCACACGAACGTGTTATCCGGAACACTGTCGAAGTCGTCACGGACGATGACCTCCGGGCGCTTCTTTTACAGCCCACGAAACGGGTTTATGCCGGTTATGAGCCCAGCGGCGAGATTCACCTTGGCCATCTCGTCACCATAAACAAACTGGTGGACCTCCAGGCTGCAGGCTTCGAGGTTACTGTGCTGCTGGCCGATCTCCATGCCTTCCTGAACCGGAAAGGGACCATGGAAAAAGTCCGGGAACTTGCCGATTACAACAAGCGATGCTTCGAGGGACTTGGCCTTAAAAACGTGAAATATGTCCTTGGTTCGGATGTCCAGCTCAACCATGACTATGAACTGCTGGTCCTGCGGCTCTCCCAGGAGATCACCCTTAACCGCGCTACGCGGAGTATGGACGAAGTTGGCCGGCAGATGGACCACCCGACGGTTTCTCAGATGATTTACCCGATTATGCAAATGGCAGATATCGCCCTGCTGGGTGCGGATGCTGCCGTCGGTGGGATCGACCAGCGTAAGATCCACATGCTCGCCCGGGAGCACCTCGTCAACTTCGGGCATAAAGCGCCGGTCTGCATCCACACCCCGATCCTCAACGGGCTTGACGGCAAAAAAATGTCCTCCTCACAGGGCAATTACATCTCAGTGGCAGATACGGAAGACGGGATAAAAAAGAAATGCCAGAAGGCCTTCTGCCCTCCGGATATTGCAGAAAATCCCATCCTCCAGATATTCCAGCATCATCTCTTTCCCCGTCTTCCGGAGATCACCATTCACCGCCCGGAAAAATTCGGCGGGGACCGGGCATTTGCCAGTTATATCGAACTTGAAGCGGCCTATGGCAAGGGTGAGGTCCACCCGATGGATCTCAAGAAGTCCTGTGGGGAAGCCCTTGCCGATATCCTCGCCCCGGTCCGCGATTACATCAGGTAAAAATTGGCTTTGAATTCACGAAAACCGGTGGCGTTGTGTGAAAAAGGAGACCAATATCGATAAGGAACTGGAACGCTTTGACCAGCGTCTCGAAGAGATGGGGATCCGGTTCAAGGACGCAAACCAGTTCAAGGTGCGGGAAGATGTTTTTGATGACGTCACGCTTCTCGCACTCTACAAGCTCGTGCACAAGAAATGGTTATCCGTGATCGGGGGATCCATCAGCACCGGCAAGGAAGCGAATGTCTTTTACGGAGAGCGGGAAGGAGCGGGGATTGCTATCAAGATCTACCGGATACGCACGGCAAATTTCACCACCATGAGCTCGTATATCACCGGAGATCCCCGGTTCTCGCATGTCAAGAAATCAAAAAAGGAACTCATCTTTGCCTGGACCAGAAAGGAGTTCTCGAACCTTGTCCGGGCACGGAACGCCGGGATCGCTGTTCCCGAGCCCATGGTCTGGGACAGGAATATTCTCATCATGTCCTTTATTGGCGAGGGGGAACGCCCGTACCCCCAGCTGCGCAATGCCGACCTGAATGACCCTTCAAAGACCTATGGGTGGATCCTGCATGCCATAGATGTCCTCTATAAGAAGGCGGAACTCGTACACGCGGACCTGAGCGAGTTCAATATATTGTACGGGGATCAACTGTATTTCATAGATATGGGACAGTCTGTTACCCGTGATCACCCCCGAGCCCTCCCGTTCCTGATGAGGGATATCAAAAACATCAACCGGTTCTTTAAAAACCGCTGCGATATACGTACAGATGTCGAGATTTTCAATGATATCACGGGACGTAATGAAGCTGAACAATGAGTACCGTTCACCGCGCGGTGAAAATACAGAAGCTTGGACTACCAGGGGTCCTCACTCTTCAAAATAAAGGTGAATATTGAAATGATGCAGGAAGTCAGAATTGCAGGAAGCAGAGTTGGCGTGCTGATTGGAAAGGCCGGGGTAACGAAAAAAGATCTCGAGACAAAGACGCACACGATAATAACCGTTGACAGCAAGGAGGGGTTAATCAAAGTCGAGGCCACTGATGAAAACACGATATCGCTCCTCCGCGCAGTCGAGGTTATCAATGCCATTAACCGGGGATTCTCGCCGGAGCGTGCTTTTGAGATGATAGAGGACGAGGATCTGCTTCTGGATGTTGTTGACCTCTCCGCATTGGCTGACAGCCCACGGCAGCTTGACCGTCTGAGGGGCAGGATAATCGGTAAAGACGGAAGGGCCAGGGAGCAGATCGAAGACATGACAGATGTTGAAATCTCTGTCTTTGGCAAGACTGTTGCCCTTATTGGATACCCGGAGCAGATGAAAACCGCAAGGGCAGCAATCGATATGCTGATCGAGGGCATACCGCACGAAAATGTCTTTGCCTTCCTTGACAAGAAAAAGAAAGAGTCCAAACAGGACATGATCAGTTATTATTACTAAATGAGGCCCAAGTGATTAAAACAATAATTTCTATTTATGTATTTCCCGTCATTTCCTGTGGAGGGTAATTCTGTTTTATGGTTAGTTTTGATAAAAAGAGCCATAATGCCAGCGAATTTCAGTGGAATTAAAGGGGTCCTTGGTGGGTTTTTGCCATGAAGGTTTCCGCGTTGCCGATCCCGGAAAATCTCAGACAACGATATATCGCACGCGGTATCAAGGATCTCTACCCCCCGCAGGCAGAATGCGTGCAGACCGGGATGCTGGAGGGAAAGAATCTGCTCGTATCCATCCCTACAGCAAGCGGCAAAACCCTTATCGCAGAGATGGCGATGCATACTCACATTGCAAAAAAGGGAAAGTGTCTCTACATCGTCCCGCTCAAGGCCCTTGCCAGCGAGAAATTCGATGAATTTGCCAACAAGGGTGTACGGGTCGGCATTGCCACGGGCGATTTTGATCGCAGGGATGATTCGCTGGGCAGAAATGACATCATTGTTGCCACGAGCGAGAAGGTCGACTCCCTGTTACGGAACCGGGCACGATGGATTGGTGAGATCAGCCTCCTTGTCATCGATGAAATCCACCTCATTGATTCTGACAGGCGCGGCCCTGCCCTTGAGATGGTAATAGCCAAGCTGCGGTACCAGAATCCTGCCATGCAGGTGATAGGCCTCTCGGCTACCATCGGCAACCCGCAGCTGCTTGCCAGGTGGCTGGAGGCAGAACTTGTCACCAGTACCTGGAGGCCGGTCGACCTCCGTCAGGGTGTGTTCTGGAACAACCGGATCCATTTCCGCGAAGGAGATCGTCCGGTGAAACAGGTATCAAAAAATTACGAGGATCTCAACCTCTGTCTGGATACCATTGCCGATGGGGGACAGTGTCTCGTCTTTGTCTCATCGCGACGGAATGCCGAGGCATTCGCTAGACGGGCTGCCGGGGTGATAAAAAGTGAAGAGCCGGAACTCAAGACCTGTGCAGAACGTCTCGGAGCCACTGCTGAAACCGAGATGACAAAGAGCCTCGCCCACTGTGTTGCCAGGGGCTCTGCCTTCCACCATGCCGGGCTCAGCCGCGAGGAGCGGGGGATCGTTGAGGCGGGGTTCCGGAAGGGACTAATTAAGTGCATCTCGTCCACGCCGACTCTTGCTGCGGGGCTGAACCTCCCCGCTCGGCGGGTCATCATCCGCGATTACCTTCGGTTTTCTGCCGGTCAGGGCATGCAGCCGATTCCGGCAAGCGAGTACCACCAGATGGCAGGACGCGCCGGACGGCCCCGTCTCGACCCGTACGGTGAGGCCGTGCTTATCGCGCGGGACGAAGGCCAGGTAGAAGAGCTTTTTGAAGGGTATATCGAAGCGCCTGCTGAGGAAGTGCATTCCAAAATCGCCGAGCCTGCAGCCTTGTACACCCATGTCCTCTCCCTTATAGCATCAGGATTTGCAGGCACCCGTCATGAACTTACACAATTTATGAACCGGTCTTTTTATGTCCACGAACATCGCCAGGGCCGGCTGATGCAGCGGGCAGTAGATTCTGCCCTGAAGTTCCTCATTGATGAAGGGATGGTGCTGGAGGTTGGTGAGCATCTGGGAGCTACAGAGTTCGGTTCGCTGGTCTCCCGGCTCTATATCGATCCCCGGAGTGCAGCCATAATCATTGCCACGCTCAGGGAAAGAACGGATTATGCCGATATCGGACTCCTCCAGCTCATCTGCAGCACACCCGATATGCCCCGCCTCTATGTCCGGAATACCGACCGGCTGCAGTTGGACCGCATGATCGAGGCGCATGAAGGGGACCTCTGGATTCCCCTGCCAGATGAAGAGGAGGGACTGGAGGAATATTTCCGTGCTGTCAAGACCGCTCTGCTGCTTATGGACTGGACCGATGAACTTCCCGATGGCAGGATCTGTGAGCGCTATGTGGTGGGTCCGGGAGATGTGTACGGGATGGTCGAGAGCGTCAACTGGCTCCTGCACGCCACTGCAGAACTCTCCCGCTTGTTTGTACCTGCTTTCTATAAGCAGATTCGGGAATACGAGATCTGCATGAAGAATGGCATCCGGCGCGAGCTCCTGCCACTGGTGAGATTGCGGGGTATCGGGCGGGTCAGGGCGCGCCGGCTCTTCAACAACAACATCACCTCCCCGGATGCGGTTGTTGCAGCAGGGATGGAAACCGTTACAAGAATCATCGGCCAGGGAATTGCTGAACAGGTCTTTGACCAGATTAAGGGCAAAAAGGCTTCCGAACCTGTCGGTGATACGCGGGAATCCCCCCAAAAAAAGCTATCTTCAGATGAGAATAATAACGAGGGCCAATCAACACTCTCTCACTTCCGGTGATTGCTTGCTCAACCTGTCTGTTGCCAGTGATATCAGGGCTGCCCGGTGCACGATTTGCGATCCCGCTGCCTTCCTTCGGGATCTTCGGATAGTGGCAGCGGATTATGATACACATATCATCTGTTTCAACGCTGATATGATTGCCGGCAGGGTCCATGCAGCCGCTGCAGTGGCACGGGCTGTGCGGGCG
>JAKLGN010000071.1 GCA_022710665.1 Methanoregula sp.
GGCCGTTGTAGTTCCGTAAATGCCGTTCATACGGTGACATATCCATTCACCCGGGGATCGGGAAGCCGAAAACGTCATAGCCGGCAGTCATTTCATCATTTTTATTAGTCTTCCAGCCCCATTTCCATTCCATGAAAGTCCCGCGTACCGAACTTGACAACCGGCTGAACCGTTTCCGTGCCCGGATGGACAAGACGCAGCCGGGATGGGATCTTGCCGGCATCACCGGCAAG
Source organism: Methanoregula sp. (assembly GCA_022710665.1). Classification (GTDB taxonomy): domain Archaea; phylum Halobacteriota; class Methanomicrobia; order Methanomicrobiales; family Methanospirillaceae; genus Methanoregula. Next base: position 234 of record JAKLGN010000071.1, read on the forward strand.
ATTCCCCTCTATTACTTCACGGGCACCATGCAGGACGGCCTGCTGCTCATCCCTCAGGATGGCGACGCGGTCTTCTGGGTCCGGCAGAGCTACGAGCGGGCAGCGGGGGAATCGCTCTTCCCTGAGATCAGGAAGATGCGGAGTTACCGGGACATTGCGGCGGGAACGAGACCGCTCCCGTCAGCCATCTACCTCGAGACCGATCTTGTGACCGTCTCCCAGCTCCGGCGGATGCAGAAGCATCTCCCGTTCACGGAGGTGAGATCGGTGGACGAGCAGGTCTCCGCTGTCAGGGCGGTCAAGAGCCGGTACGAGCTCTCGCTGATGGAGCATGCCGGGAAGATCCACCGCCGCGTTCTCGAGGATCAGGTCCCCGGCATGCTCACCGAAGGGATAGACGAGATTGCCTTCTACTCCGACCTGTATTCACGGATGATGAAGGAAGGGCACCAGGGAATCATCCGCTTCGGCGGGTTCAACGAGATGGTGCTGGGAGAGATCGGGTTTGGCACCAGCACCATCTGCCCGGTCTGCGTGGATACGCCGGGCGGCGTTGCCGGCATGCACCCGTCGGTCCCGCAGATGGGAAACCCGGAACGGAAACTCCGGAACGGGGATCTGGTGGTTGTCGACATCGGGTGCGGGTACAAGGGCTACCAGACCGACAAGACCCAGTCCTACATGTTCAAAAAACCCATCCCGCACCATGCGATCGAAGCGCACTTCCGGTGCGTGGACATCCAGGACGAGCTGGCGTCCATGCTGAAGCCGGGCGCTGTGCCGTCCGAGATCTACCGGACCATCATGGCAGGTCTCGAGCCGGCGTTTCTGGAAAACTTCATGGGTTTTGGCGAACGCCGGGTGAAATTCCTCGGGCACGGCATCGGCCTCTGGATCGATGAGACGCCGGTGATTGCGGAAGGCTTCGATGAACCGCTCGAGGAGGGGATGGTCATTGCCCTCGAGCCCAAGAAAGGGATCCCGGCGATCGGCCTTGTCGGCATCGAGAACACGTTTGCCGTAACCCCGCGGGGAGGCCGGTCGCTGACCGGGAAGAGCCGGGGACTCGTTGAGGTATACTGACGGTTGTCATAGTACTCAATGCAGCCGGCTGTCCCGGTGCCGGTTATCCCGCCAGTTGTTTAAGCGGGATGCTCACTTTTTTGCCAGTTGCTTCAGGGTTGCTTCCGGCAGCATCTTTGCGATGCTCATCTTGGTCGGGCAGCGACCGACTTTCAGTCCCAGCTTCTTTGCTTCTTCCCTGAGCACCTTCGTGTCAAGATCCCTGATTAACGCACTCAGTTCCTTTTGCTCCATCGCGATCGATGAGTGATGGGAACCGGGGATGATAAGGATTGTCCTGCTTAAAAAAGGTTACATCTTGATCTGCGCCAGCGCATCGTAGGCAGCCCGCCGGAACACGGCCGGATCGATAGTCGGGTACTGCTCCTTTGCCTTGATGACATCCGGTGCCGTGCCCGCGTTGAAAGAATCGACCCGGTCCAGGGTCTGCTTCGCGGCGTCCAGCACCCAGAGATCGCGGGTGTCCTTGTCCACGACCGTGATGGACTCGATCCTCACGGAGTTCATGAACGCTCCGTCAGGCTTCTGGTAGAGGTTCGGCTTGCCGATGACCGCAACGAACTGGGGAGGCTCGATCCTGGCAAGCTGCTGCATGGCCTCGGGCTGGTAACTGCCGGCCATGACAAAAAAGGTTCCGGTCGGGTCGACCACGCGGCCGCGGTAGAAGATGTTCTGCTCTCCCTGCCGGCTCTTCTCGGTCAGGGTGCCGACGATGAAGATCCGGTTGGAACGTTCTCCGGTGGGGAGCAGGACAAAGGTGGGACTCTTCTCGTCCTCCCCCTCCTTGAACTGGTACCGGCATTCCCGCAGCTCGGATGCAAACACGCGCCGTGCCGGCTCCCGCTCGAATGCGCCCTCCCTGCGTGGCATGTCCCGGGGGTTCGTGCTCATGATGCACCCCCGGCCCGGTTCAGCAGGGCCGCGTGCTCGCTCGCGTCGAACTTCACACGTTCGCACTCGTTGACGAGCAGGCGGCCGTCAATCTCGCGGCCATGGCAGATGATATACCGCCCGAGCACCTTGTCCCGCATCTGGAGGAACACCTCATCCATGCCCAGCGGGTTGTTCTCCGCGATCTGCTTTGCCTCGTCCAGGGTGATCCCGGTCAGGGACTCGACCACATCCCGCTGGATCAGGATGTTATGCGTCTTTTCCCCGTCGTCAAGCCAGCCCTTGATCCGCAGGTCGTACACGAATTTCGGCTGGATCTCGTGGATGGGGCAGTAGTTCTGGCGGGAGAGAGCACGGTTGCATCCCTCCACCGGGCAGCGCTTGATGATGCCGGAGCCGGGTGCGATATGGACAATGGAACCCCGGACCTCACTCTCGCCGCCGCTGACCGGGATATCCCCTTCCTCCTGCATGATGGTCGCCGTGTTCAGGTTCAGCGAAAGCCGGCCGTTGAACTCGTCGATTTGTGCGTAGAAGATCGTGTAAACGGAACCGACAACAAGTTTTTCCCTGCCCGGCTCTTTCCAGATCACGAACTTGATCGTCCCGGTCTCATCGCCCAGAAGGCCGGACTGGAGCATCCGTTCATGGCTGGCATCCCATTCCTGGATCACCTTGCCGCGGACAGCCCCGATACCGGTGTGAAGGTCTTTGATGGGCATTGGTGTGGGGATGAGCGAACGGTCCTCGCCAATCTCCTTTATGGTTGTCCCCGAGTGGATCTTCAGGTTGGGGACGCCCTTGAACTCGTCGACCACCGCGGACTCGATGCGGTACCACGATCCCTCGGCCATGGCGGGAGCATTGGATTTTGCCCATGCAACGAACCGGATAGCACCCGATTCGTCGGCGATGATCCCGCTCTGCGCAATCGATGGCGAGGCAGGTGCCGAAAGTGCGACAACCTTGCCTTCGATGGTTACCCAGTCCCCGGGCAATCCTTCGGCTATCTTCTTCTGTTCGTTCGTGCTGCCGGCCCTGCCGCCGCCACCGGAACCGGCCGCGGGAATGTTGAACTCCTTGTTGAGTTCATTGGTCACGCTGCGCTCCGCTTCCTGCGGCTGGACACCGAATTCATCCACGAGCCTGCGGAGCTTGCCCTCGATCTTTTTTACATCGACTGCCTGTCCGCTGAATGAAAACTTTCGGGAGATTCTTTCTGCTGCTTCGGAATAATCCATGTTCATACATCTCCATTATCAGGTGCGGTTTTGTACGGACTATATAGTGTGAGCATGTGTAGTGAAAGTGTCGCATTGGTTTTTTTTCGCCGCGATGGTGAGGTTTATGTCACATGGCGTTAACCTGAGGATACCATGACTGAGATAACCGCAGACAGCACGATCTACGATCTCCTTAAGGCCAAGCCCGAAGCAACCGAAGCCCTCTTCAAGTTCGGCATGGGCTGTGTGGGCTGCGCCATCGCCCGCGGCGAGACCATCCGCCAGGCTGCCGAAGCGCACGGCATCCCGCTGCCCGAGCTCGTCAAAGCGCTTGGGATCAAGGAAGCATAAAAACACTTTTTTTGTCTCTATCGGGACCAGGACAATCCCGTTCCGGCTTTTTCCCGCATACGTGCTGCACGATGCAGTCGGGCACGTAAACGGGCTCTTGAGAAAACCACTTTTTTCCATGATCGACCCCCATTTTGCCATCCCTGCCCCTGTCGAGGCGGGGGCAAAATTGCGACAGGATCGTCCTTTTTCTTTTTAAAATTGCTGAAAACCTGGCTCTGTAGAAAAACTCGTCTTATGGTGTCAGTGACCCTCTGTGGTAATTATGAGGGCGACCCCCTCTCTCCCCCAGAGGGGGAGGCAGCATGCGGGGGCAGGCCCCCTTGTCCCCCCTTACAAGGCCATACTCCACGGGGCGAGCCCCGACGAGGCGGCGAGCACCCGTGGCCCTATCGCTCATCAATATAATTTCTCATTGAGGATATCTACAGAGGAGAAAACCTTCTGAGTCAATATCACCATGCGGGGGCTGTCACAGCGGCGGGGGTTCAGGTGTGAGCGAAAGCCCCAGGGAGCTCCTGTCCGATGATTTCTCCTGAAAATTGCATTGAACAAATGAGATTTTTTAGTTTTTTCACGTTCTCAATTATTTGCGATCCACGCCGGGTCCCCCGGCTGGGCGCCCCCGCAGCGGATCAGGAACCCGGATCATACAAAAAACACGAAACTGCCCCGCCGTGCCTGGTAAGGGCACCTGATCAGGGGAGCTCTCATAACCGCCGTCATCGTTCCATGGTGAACCGATCCACTCATACCCGCTTCTTAAGAGCTCGAAAACGCTCTCTTTTGCTGAATCGTCACGTTTTCCGCCCGACCCGCAGCAGTTCTTCCCGGGACGCGGCGGGATATCTCTTCAGATAGGCGGCAGTCGCCGGTTCGTGCAGGAGCGTGCACGCTGCGCAGTTCCAGACTTTTCCACCGTTTGCACTCTTTGCCCACTGCCCAAGGCGCTCGTCTTTGCAGGGATAGAACGGGCAGTAACAGAAATCGCAGGACTGCCCCTCAAAATGGCAGGGGTAGAACGGGCAGTCCTGTGGCGACCATTCGATCCAGTGCTCCCCTTTGAACCGGCTGAAGATGAAGAAGGCCGGGCTGGCAGATTTCACTCCCGCATCATGGCGTGTCAGGGCTTTTGGGATCCCATGGAGTACTGCTTCCCGGACGCGCCTTCCCGCTTCGGTCATGCGACCGGCGCACCGGTGTCTCTCCTCCCCCTCGCTTGCAGCAATGACCGTGTCGGCCGGCGTCCCGGTCAGCGGCTGGTCCAGTGCCAGCAGGGCCTCAGTCTTGGCCTCGGTCGCGACCATGATCGACTCAAGGAGTGCGGCATCGCTCATCCCCTCGCTGCTGGTGATGATGATGCTGATGCTCCCCGCCCTGGACGGCTCCTCGCGTCGGATACCGGCGGTGATGAAGACGGTGATAAAATCGTACTGGAGCACACAGGATTGGCCCACGGAAACGGTGCTCAGAAGGCCGAACCAGTCCGGGCCTATACCGGCCCCCGCCGCTGCAACCACGAGTTCTTTTTCATTCTCCGCGGGATCCAGGTTCGGGGTGGCGGTATGGTTCAGGAGCGTGGAGACGGATCGGATGCCGCCATTGATACCGGTGCTTGCAGCGCGGAAGCATCCGCGGACGAAAAGAGTGTCTGATTCGGTATAATATCTCATGCAACAGAATAGCGCATGCGATCCTTGAGTTCCTGCTGTTTCCCGGCATTCCAGCCGGAAACGTCCTGCAGGTACCCGGTCACGCGGCTGACCTGCACGACATCGTGCGAACCGCAATCGGGACAGACGGCCTGGCCGCAGAGCGGGCAATACTCGATGCCCGAGATGATCTCGTGGTTGCAGTGGCAGTGATCGAGCGGGCACATCAGTTCAAGGTGCGTCTCGCCGCAGTTGGGACAGGGATTCTCGTCTACAATGAGGTGGCAGGTATGGCACTTGTACTTGCGCTCTTTTTCCGGGATATCATCCAGTTTCTTATATTTATCTGCTGTTTTCCTTTGTTCCGCTGTCCAATCCATAGTATATCATTGCAGAGGTCATTAATAAATATTTAGAACCTGCAGGTTCGATGGACTGCGATTTCATGCACCAGAAAGCGCGCATATGCGGATCTGGTCGCAAAAAACCCGTCATTTAAATACAACAATACAATCAGGGGAATTTTCAGGTCCGGTTATGAGATCAGGGCCTGTTTTTCCCCTTCGCAGGATCAACCCAGATCCCTTCCCGCTGCCCGAAACCGGGCGGAACCAAACCCGGATTTTACCGGGCTGCAACTTACGGCAGGGGCCGGGTGCGGATGCAGGCAAATGACTCAGCGGCAGCGGCAGGGTCCTCTGCCCCGTAGATCGCCCGGCCGACAATGATGCCGTCAGCGATCGTTGCCACAACCTCCGCATCCCCCCCTTGTGCACCGATACCCGGGGAGAGGATCTTGCGCTTTTTGACAATCTTTCGCAGGACTTTCACCCGGTCCGGCCGGGTTGCGGGTGCTATGATCCCGTCCGCCCCGCATTCCATGGCAAGGGTCGCGATCTTCTCCGCGGAGCCCCCGTGGAAGAACGCGGTCGCCCCGGGATGGCTCATCTCTGCGACCACAAAACACGCTCCGCCAAAGTCCGCCGCAACATCGACACAGGCCTGGATTGAATCCCTGCCGGTGAAACCGTGGCAGATGATGGAAGAGAACCCGGCCTCAAAGACCTGCTCCGCGATCAGCCGGTTGGTATTGGGGATATCAGCCACCTTGAAGTCGGCGATGAGCGGGAGGTCGAGACGTTCGAGTTCCCCGGCAACCGGGAGCCCGCAGGAGAGGATGAGCGGGTAGCCGAGTTTGATCGCGTCGATATGCGGGGCACAGGCATGGGCGATTTTCAGCGCATGCTTCTTATCCGTGACATCCAATGCAAGGATCAGGTCAGCCATGGTGGAGCCGCTCCGTTACTGCTGCGGCAAGCACCGGAAGGGTGATGGTGGCATCGCCGTATACAGTGACTGCCTGCGCATCCTCCGTGATCTTGCCCCATGACCGGGCCTCGTCCAGCGTGGCTCCCGAGAGCCCGCCGAGGTCCGGGCGATCGCCGGT
>JAKLGN010000072.1 GCA_022710665.1 Methanoregula sp.
GGATGAACGCGATCGAGAACCAGTACTCGTGGTTTGGCAGACGGTTGATCAGGGACAAGGTTGCCGGCATGATCATCATCGGGCACGTGGATGGTATCCAGCATGTTGCGGGGAACCTCATGAACTTCTTTGCATGGCTCGGATTCCACACGCCCGAGGTAGCCATTGCATCGTGGGTGGGGGAGAATGACGAGGACACGACAAAAGACTGGGCACAGATCGAGAGCAACCGGTACACGCAGGAAGACCTTGACGATCTTGTCGCCAGTTCACTCCGACTGGCCTGCGCCCTGAAACGGCACATGGCAGAGGATACGGGCGGGTCAGCTCCCATCCATACGTAACGCAAATACTGTATCCATAAATACCATGGATAAAAGAAGATGTACTCAAACGCTTGAGCAGGTGGTGGCAGAACGGGCATTTTTCCCCAGCGACGGATGAGGCGATCACGGTCACGGAATATCCAGCCACTCCTGCGCCAGGTCACACTCTCGAAAAACGATCTCATTGCCCCTCTTTTTGTGGATGAGAACCTTGTGGCACCGCGACCGATCGACTCCATGCCCGGGCAGTTCCGGTACCCGCCCGGCACCATTGCAGCGCTCGTTGCGGAATTGTACGGGAAGGGTATACGGGCGGTCCTCCTCTTTGGGATCCCGAAGACCAAGGATGAGGATGCCCGGTCTGCCTGGGATCCTGACGGCGTTGTCCAGCAGGCGGTCCGCAGGATCAAGACTGAGGTTCCGGGGATGGTTGTCATCACCGATGTCTGTGCCTGCGAATACACCGATCACGGGCACTGCGGGATTATCGGCAGGACGCGGGAGGGCATGGACCTCCTCAATGACCCCTCGCTGGAACTTATGGACAGGATTGCCATCAGCCATGCCCGGAGCGGTGCCGACATCGTTGCCCCCTCCTGTATGCTGGACGGGGTGGTCGGGTCTCTCCGGGCGGCGCTGGACAACGAGGGATTTGAAGAGGTGCTCATCATGGCCTATTCCACCAAGTTCTCCTCGGGACTCTACGGGCCGTTCCGCGAGGCAGCTGACTCCGGGTTTGCCTTCGGAGATCGCACCACGTACCAGATCAATCCCGCCAACCGCCGTGAGGCTGTCCTCGAATCGCAGCTGGACGCGGATGAGGGGGCTGACATCCTTATGGTGAAACCGGCCGGGTTCTATCTCGACATCCTTGCCGAGGTAGCCGGTATCGGACTGCCGGTTGCCGCGTTCCAGGTAAGCGGGGAATATTCGATGATCAGGGCCGCAGCGGAACGCGGATGGCTGAAGGAGAAGGAGACCGTGCTCGAGAGCCTGACCTGCATAAAGCGGGCTGGTGCTGACCTTATCCTTACCTATTTCGCGGCAGATGTTGCCGGGTGGCTGGATGAACAGGAGTGAGAAGATGAACGGCGGGGTTCCAAGCAGCGAACTCTTTGAGCTGGCAAAAACCCTGATACCCGGCGGCGTCAGCAGCCCGGTACGGGCGATAAAACCGTACCCGTTCTACACGGAACGGGCCGAAGGAGCGCACCTGAAAACCGTTGACGGGACGGATTTCCTTGACTGCTGCATGGCTTACGGGCCCCTGATCTTCGGGCACGCGCATCCGGCCATCAGGAAGGCGATTCAGGAACAGCTGGAACGCGGCTGGCTCTACGGGACGCCGACACCGCTCGAGCCGCTGTTCGCGAAGAGGGTTTCCCAAGACCACCCGGGCATGGATATGGTCCGTTTCGTGTCGAGCGGGTCGGAGGCAACGATGGCGGCAATCCGGCTCGCCCGCGGGTTTACCAGGAAGAACGATATCGTCAAGGTCGAGGGCGGGTTCCACGGTGCCCATGATGCCGTGCTGGTGAAGGCCGGCTCCGGGGCGACTACGATGGGTGTGCCGGACTCCGCCGGGATACCTGCCGGTATTGTTGCCCACACAAGGCAGGTGCCCTATAACGATCCCGAAGCTCTTGAATCCCTCCTTTCCGCCCACAACGATATTGCTGCGTTTATCATTGAACCGGTTCTCGGCAATATCGGCCCGGTGCTGCCGCAGGACACCTACCTCCAAAAGGTCCGTTCGATTACAAAAGCCCATGACGTGCTCCTGATCTTTGACGAAGTGATAACCGGCTACCGTGTCGGTATCGGAGGTGCCCAGGTAAAGTACGGCGTGAAACCCGATCTCACCACCCTCGGCAAGATCATCGGGGGCGGCCTGCCCATCGGAGCCTTCGGCGGAAGACGGGAGATCATGGAGCTGGTGGCACCGCAGGGGCCGGTCTACCAGGCCGGGACGTTCTCCGGTAACCCCCTCTCCCTTGCGGCCGGCATGGCCACGATCGACCGGCTCCACGCCAACCGCAACCTTTACCACGATCTTGACGGCATGACGAGGGCTCTTGATGAATCGCTGGTCAGGCATGATCAGGGGTCCTTTGTCCGGCTCGGCTCCATGTTCAAATACTTCTTCCGCAGCCTGCCCCCGCAGAACTATCGCGAGGTAAAGGAGTGCGATACGGAAGCTTTTCAGATCTTTTGGAAGAGGATGATGGGTGCCGGCATATTTATCCCCCCGTCCCAGTACGAGACCAACTTCCTTTCAGCAGCGCATAGCGACAATGACCTTTCCATACTAACGCAGGCGTACCAGCAATGTCGATAAAAATCGGAACCCGGGGCAGCAAGCTCGCACTGTTCCAGACCGGCGCGGTGGCAAGGAAACTTGCCGAAATGGGCATCAAGACAGAACAGGTGATCATTCACACGGAAGGAGACACCACAACGCAGGTGCCACTCCACGAGATCGGAGGACAGGGTGTGTTCGTCCGGGCGCTGGATGATGCAATCCTTGCCGGGGAGATTGACTGTGCGGTGCACAGCATGAAGGATATTCCGGTATACCGCCCGAGCGGGCTTATCACGGCGGCGATACTCAAACGGGATTCACCTGCAGATTTCATCGCGTACCGGGGATCACTCAGTGCTGTAAACGTCGTTGGCACCTCAAGTACCCGCCGACGTGCCCAGCTCCTCCGCCACGACCCGTCAGTCACGGTGAAGGACCTCCGGGGAAACGTTGATACCCGGATCCGGAAAATGAGCGGGGGCGAGTACGACGCAATCATCCTTGCCGAGGCCGGTCTCGCCCGCATGGGGATCCGGATCCAGGGCGAACAGTTACCGCCGGAAAAATTCGTTCCCTCTCCCAACCAGGGCACAATTGCCGTAGTATGCAGGGCTGACCCGTCTCTCCGGGAGGTACTCTCAGCGCTCGACCACCCGCAGACCAGAACCGATGTGATGACCGAGAGGGCGGTCATGGAGCAGGTCGGAGGGGGATGCTTTACCCCCCTTGGTATCTACTGCCGGGCCGGGCACCTGATCGCAGAAGTTCTCTCGCTTGACGGGAGACGGGCTGAACGGATCGAAACAGGTGTTCAGACCATCGAAGAAGCCCGGGAGCAGGGCCGCCTGCTTAAAGCCCGGGCTCAGGGTCTGATCGAGGAGGCTTATAAACAACTGGGGATCGAAGGGGTTCAGTCATGAAAGGCAGGGTGTATCTTGTCGGATCCGGGCCGGGAGGGACCGCCTTTCTGACACAGCGGGGCAGGGCTGTGATCGATAAAGCAGACGTGGTGCTCTTTGACCAGCTGCCGGGGGAGGAGATCCTCGCTTCTCTGCCGGCCCGGGCAGAAAAGATCGATTGCGGGAAGTATGGGGGGAAGCATACGCTCGAACAGGATGCGATCGAGGCCCTGATCGTCGACCGGGCAAAAAAGGGGAAGCGGGTGGTCCGTCTCAAGGGAGGTGACCCGTTCCTGTTCGGCCGGGGCGGGGAGGAACTGGAGACGGTCAGGGCAGCCAAGATTGACGTGGAGATGGTGCCGGGCGTCTCGAGTGCGCTCGCCGTACCGGCATCGGTAGGTATCCCGCTCACCCACCGGAAGTATGCCTCGCAGGTTACCATCCTCACGGGCAATGAGGACCCCGCAAAGCCCGGGCCGGCACTGGACTGGCAGCTCCTGGCAAAGAGCCGGGGCACCATCGTCATCCTTATGGGGGTTGCCAACCTGAAGAAGATTGCAGATGCATTGCTGGGATACGGCAAGGCAGCAACTACCCCGGTCGCTGTCATCGAACGTGGGTTGCGAAGGGACCGGCGGGTTACAACCGCCCCCCTTACAGGAATTTCAGAAGCCGCAAAAAAAGTGGGTGTCAAACCACCGGCCGTGATCGTGATCGGTGACGTTGTAAACCTCTATGATCCGGCACAGCCGGACCTGATCCCGTTTGAGGATATGGTATGATAGAAATTGTGAATAAATTCGAGAAAATTATCTACGCAATACTGATGATCATGCTGATGGCAGTGCTCGTTGCCGCGATCGCTGACCTCACCTGGATCCTTTTTACGTCCCTGGCCAATATCAGTCCGGGGCTTCTGGAAACCCACGAGATGATCTCGGTGCTCGGCGGCTTTTTGCTGGTGCTCATTGGCGTTGAGCTCCTTGACACTGTCAAGGCATACTTCCGCGAGAACACGATCCACGTGGAGATCGTGGTGCTCCTCGCGATCATTGCGATTGCACGGAAGGTCATCCTGCTTGACCCGGCCGGTATGAACGGCATTGAGCTGGGATTCGAGATGATGGGGATTGGCGTAATCGTGGTCGGCCTTGCGGGCGGGTATTTCCTCATCAAGAAGGCGGGAATAACGGTCGGTCCCGGGAACGGCGGGAAGATCGAGTGAACGGTTTAGTCATTATTTTTTCCGGGTCTCAGGTCCTTCGAGAACCACACTTCCTTTAGAACGTTCCCCTCATGAACCGGCGGCCTGTCGGTGTTGAGAACTGATTCCGCGCACCCGGTTCCAGAGACCCGCGGGTCCTGAACAGTGCGGATGGCTGCATCCCTTGTTCCGGCAAATTCAAATCCCTGTCCTTTATTACGCATCACGGTGAAGGTCTGGATACGGCCGGTACACGGCCCGGGGTGAAAGAAGATGCCCATGTCAGGCAGAAAGATTGCAGGAGTCGTCTTTATGGTTCTTTTCTGTACCGCAGCAGGATGCACCAGCTTTGGAGGCTCAAAATCTGCAGGATCTGACGGACTGCAGAGCAGCGGTGCCGGCACTGCCGGCGGGGGCGGTGGCGCCAGCAGCAAGGGCGCCTACCCGCAGAATTCGTATTTTACATTTGACTGCAAAGGTGACTGGAAGGATGCCTCTATCCATGGAAAAGCCCCCTGGAACCATCACGGGACATTCACGGTGACCGGCGATGTATCGTTTCCCATAACCTATGATTACCGGGAAACGGGATTCGGGTTGTATACGGCAACTGATGCCAGGGGGTCGGATATGAGCAGCCCGTTGCATATCACGGGTGAGTCATGGGAATGTGTCGGGGCGGCAAGCGACTGCAAGCCCTGCCATTATGTCTTTGACGGAGCGATCTATGCGGGCGGGCTGATGGTGTACAACAGGTCGGCAGATTCCTCCCGGCGCTGGACCGTGTTCTTCACCCGGATGCCGGGCGGGGAGGGGGTCTGGCATACCAACTCCGTCAGGCAGACGGAGGGCGGGTGCCCGGTTCCGGATGCCGAAAAGATCGGGCCGGTCGAGATCACGTTGCCGGCAGTTGCCTGTTTCTCCCGTGACGAGGGAACGGGAAGCGGGACACCCTTCAGTTTTAGTGACGGATCGGGATTTGCGGTTTCACCCCATGTAGAACCCGGTGACTACCAGTATACCAGCCTCAACCCCCGGGTGGTGTTCCACCTCGGCAAAGCACTGTCCTGATACCCCCGGCCCCTTTTTTTTGATTATTTCCCTTCCATACCGGAACGCAGTCAATCCTGACGGCACCCCCACCGTCCGCGTCCGGTTGCCAAAAAAATGGAACAACGAACAGTGTGCCCTTGCCGATTCAATGCCCGGGGCAAATCATAGACGGGTCCGGTGTATCGACAGGGTCACCTGCATGGGCCGGCTGAAGGAAAAGACCAGGAAACAGGCCTGGATACGGGAAGGCGATACCATCATTGTCACACACGGGAGTTTCCAGGACGACAAATGTGATATCATCTACCGCTACCTGCCCCCGCAGGCTGACTGGCTGCGGAAGAACCGGTATATCTGACCGGTGAATTTTTCTGCCCTGCAGAAACCCTCGTCTTATGGTTTTTAGTAACCCTCGGTGGTAATTATGAGAGTTACCCCCTCTCTCCCCCATTGGGGGAGGCAGTCCAAGGGGGAGCGCCCCCTTGACCCCCGCTTTAAAGGATAGTATTCAAACAACATTCTTGCCCAGCGAAGCCTTGATGAGGGAGCTGAGTGACTCCCGCATGGGGTGGGCTTGTTCAAATTTTTATGAATGATTCCGGGATAGGGCAGTTTCCACAACGATGCAGATAATCCCATAGAGGGACAATTCCCAAACTCTCACTTTTTTGTATACTATTCCACGAATCAGGAAGGGTGGAATGTTCATTGCTCGCGGGTCTGCAGAAAAAGCCGGACGCCTGTTCCGAAACATGGATTATCCGGAAGAAGACCAATGGTGATCGTATGAGCACACTTTATTTGTATATCATCGACACACTCTCCGACTGGGAGCCCGGTCATGTCCTTGCAGAACTGCGGTCGGGGCGGTACCTGAAGGATCCGGCACTGAAATACAACGTCGTGTTGTGTGGACGGACTCCGGATACCGTAACTACCATGGGGGGAATCCACATGACCCCTGATATCCTGGTAAGTGATATCCGGCCGGTTCCAGGGGATGTAGTCGTCCTGCCCGGCGCTGACACCTGGCTTGATTCTAAACAGGAACCGGTCATTGCAAAGGTC
>JAKLGN010000073.1 GCA_022710665.1 Methanoregula sp.
AATCGGCGGGTGTGGGGAACGTTATTCTCGATCCCGGTATCGGGTTGTGGACCCCCTTGCGGTCAGTTGAAGACGACTGGGAACTCTGCCGCCGGTTTGACGAGTTCCTCCGGTATGACCGCCCGCTTCTTGCTGCCGCTTCCCGGAAGAGTTTCATCGGCAACCTGCTCAATAAAGAACCCCAGGACCGCCTTTTTGGCAGCCTGGCGGTGAATTTGACACTGCTCCAGAAAGGTGCTGCCATGGTGCGGACACACGACGTTAAGGAAACCGTGGATACCATCCGTGTTTTCGAACACCTGGTGAAGCGGCGATGAATGGTTCGTTTGAGGTCTTCGGGCTTTCGACCGGCATTATCCGGAGCGGCGATTCTCTTGCTGAACGGGTTATTGCCGCGGCAGAAGTCACGTGTGGGGGGTTTCGTGACGGGGACATCCTTGTCCTCGCCGAAACGGCGGTTGCAACTTCCGAAGGAAATGTAATACGGCTCTCTGAAATAACGCCTTCGGCCCACGCGCAGAGACTGGCTGAAAAGTACCAGATGGATCCCGCTACCGCTGAGATCGTGCTCCGGGAGAGCGACTCTGTGGTCGGCGGTATCCCCCATTTCCTGCTCTGCATGAAAGGCGGAACGCTCCTTCCCAATGCCGGCGTGGATGCTTCCAATGCCCCGCCAGGCTGCGTTACCCCGCTCCCTGCCAATCCTGACGAAAGTGCCCGGAGAATAAAAAGAGCGGTAGACCAGGCAACCGGAGCACAGATCGGGGTCATCATTGCCGACAGCCGCACGCACGCCATGCGCTCCGGCTCCAGCGGGGTTGCCATCGGCTGTGCCGGTATCCCGTCCGTCATCGACGATCGCGGCAGGAGCGACCTGTTCGGCAGGAAACTCGAGGTGACGAAGCGGGCGGTGGCCGACAATATTGCATCCGCTGCAGAACTCGTCATGGGCGAGGCGGACGAGTGCGCTCCCGCTGCCATCATCCGGGGGATTGGTCTTTCCGTATCTGATGACTTTATCGGGGTGGAATCCATTGCCGCAGACAAATGCCTCTTTATGGGGGTCTTTGGCAAGGGAATGGAGAAATGACGAGAAATCTTCCGGTTATTTCCGGCGCCGCCTCAAAAAAATGGGATCTTTTTTCATACGACTTTCAGACACCGTCAAGCTCCGAAGGACGAGGCAGCGGGCGCCCGGGGTCCCATCGTAATTCTCGTGGCAATTAGGTTTTAACAACATCTCTCCAGAGCAGAAAAATTGCCTCTTTTTTTACCGGCAGACGTCCGGTACCCGGTTACCCATCGAGGATGCACGAGATCAAACCATATTTACATGGCTATGGCAAAGCCCCGGTTTGATCACGTTCTTCAGCCGAAACGTGCTCATCGGGCAGACGCTCGATATACTCCGCTTCGTTCATCCCGGTGTCCGCCCGTTTTATGTCATGCGTAAACGAAATAAAAAGCATTATTGTCCGCGTCTGACTCCAACACGGCCCTTGTCCACGGACAGGAGAAAACCCAGATCTTCAAGGTATGCCCTGCTCTTCCCCGTGCCGTGGATGAGGAGCTCCACGAGATCCCATGGTTCATCAATGTCTGTATGCAGCCGGAATGAGTCGATGACTTCAACCGACAGGCCGGCATCCTCCGCTATTTTCATGTGTTTTAAAAAACTCGCTCCATAATAATCGACATGGAACTTATGAGGCTCTTTCATGAAGATCGCGTTCGTGCCCCCCCCGCGCCCGGGCACGATTGCTATATCTTTTTCGGTGGAGATCACCCGCCTGATGGAAGCGGTATCCGCGAGCGGGAGATCAGCCATGATGATCAGGGCAGGGCCGGGGTTCTGGGGCAGGATGGCATTCAGGCTCCCGCTCAGGTCCGTATCAGCAATGGTGACCTGGACGTCCTCGGAATCAAAAAGTTCGGAGCAGACGAGGACCGGGCTGCACATCGCGTCCTTCACGGCAGCCTTGACATCCTCGAGCATCGCAGCGGCAAACTGCTCCCGCTCTTCCTGGGAGAGCAGGGCGGAGAGCCGGGTCTTCGGGTTTTTTGGCTTATAGGGGATAAGAGCCGGTGGACACATGGTATACCGGGGTTTGCCGGGTAATGAAAAAAAGGTGCTGATCCATACCCGGCCATACCCGGGAGGACAGAGTACGGTTTAATTTTCCCGGGCACTGATACTGTCCTGATGTATAAGATCGATCTCCCGTTTACCATAAAAAATATCCCGGCAAGGACGGTTGTTGGTATTGCCCGCCGCACTACCGGTGCAGACGGCAGGAGCACGAAGGACATGATGGCGGCATGGGCGACGTTCCTGCAGACAAATGCCTCCGCGAAGATCAAGAACCGCGCTGTCCCGCCCATCATGTATGCCGTGTACTCGGATTACGAGACCGACTGGCGCGGGGCATTCTCGTACCTTATCGGTTGCGGGGTGACCCGCGCCGGGACTGTTCCGGAGGGTATGGAGGTCCGGAAGATCCCTGCCCAGACCTATGCTGTCTTCAGTGCCAAAGGGCAGATGCCGGATGAAGTCCTCGCAATCTGGAGCATGGTCTGGCTGTCCGACCTTCCCCGCACCTACACCTTTGATTTCGAGGTATACGACTCACGGTTCACGCGCCCGAAAGCACGGGAAGTCGATGTCTGCGTTGCGGTAGACCCGGAGGAGATAAAAAAAGCAGAGTAACGAGGTTCCCTTTTTTTTACGCCATAGAAATAACTCCAAAAACCTACGCTCTTTCGGGCTGCAGCCCCCGCCGCATCACAATTTCGATCCCGACACAGTTCCTGCACGATTACTTGGGAGATCGCAACAGGCGCCGTTCCCGGGCGGGTGACAACCTTACGCAGGAAGGGATCCTGAATCACAAATAGTCTCTGGAGAAAACCTCTCTCCCCATGATCGATCCTCTGGCACCAACCCTGCCCCCCATCGGGGCGGGGAGGCCTTGCGACAGGATTGTCCTCTTTCAGGGATACATCAGAAGGTTGTTGAACCAGATCCAATTACCGGTGGCTGAAGCCCCCCCTTTACATAGGGGTGATGCCCGCCGCTGTCCTGAAGGGCGCCCCGCGGGTGCCTCACGATAGTGAGTGAGGATATCCCCCGCAAGATTTCCAGATTGTACGACCACTTTTTTTATCCGTGCCCCGCAGTTCACACAAGCGCCGGCACCAGCATGAGCAGCGTACAGACACCCACGGGTATGACGAGGTTGTCGTCAACGGGAGAGAAGAGTTCGATGATCCCCGCAATGACAGCGACTGCCAGTGCTCCGGTGAGCGTGAGGAATGGGAGAAGGCAGAGGGATGTCACGAAGATTCCGGACAGGGTCCCCTCCCAGGACTTCCCGTTGTAGATACGGTGCCTGCCAAATCGTAAACCGGCAAGGGTCGTGACACTGTCGAGGACTGCAAGGGCAACGAGCGCCGGTACGACCAGCGATACCGGAAACAGGATGATGCAGGAAAGGCTGCTCACCACGTAGAAAAACGCCCCTTTCCCCGGCATGGGATCGCCACGGTCCCCAAACTGCACGAGCGGGGAGAGGACCGGGATCGTATAGCCACGGAGGATGAGGTCAACGAGGACCACCCCGGCCAGGAGTCCGCCTGCAAGGACCGCGATAACAACAGCATGGTCGAAGAACCAGACAAGGGCCGCGATCCCAAGGCCGAAACAGAGATGGATAAGCTGGCGGACTGTCTCTTTCATGACGGATCCTCCAGTCCCGTAGACACTGCCGATAACCGGCCTCCTGAGGGTTCAAGAGGGACAGTGATCACCCAGGGCCCAAAGACCCCGTTCACCCGGGAAAAATTCACTTCAAGCTCGCGGGAGTCTGCCGGCAGGGGTTCGATATTCCAGAAGGTGAGGGTTGTCTCACCCTCCGGACGGTACCCCATGCTGCCGGGCATTTTTAGCAGAGGCCGCCCGCCATCCACCCGCCACTCCGCATGGGGGTCGGGATAGACCGGGGGCGCCGTCATGCCGGGGGGCACGGAGAACGACGGGGGAGAGGCAATACCGAGCCGTATCACGGCCCTGCACGCTTCTGCGGTACAGTCAAGGGACTCGACCGTGATAGTAACATTCTTTTCCGTTGTGCTCCGGTTCACGGAGAAGTTATGGATCAGCGGATGTGCCGGGGGCCGGAACTCGTAGGGAGGGGTTATGCCTTCGCGATACGGTACAGGTTTGACTGATGCAGCAATTTTTTCCATCTCTTCCTTAGGCAGCATGCCTGAAAGGGTAAAGCACCATCCGTAGCGTCCCCAGCTCAGCTCGCTCCGTCCCTCGCTCTGTGTCAGCGTCTTTCCCACATCAGCTAACCGGAATTCCGGCCAGTCCGGACATGTTGTGGCATTCCGGGACTGCTCGCTCAGGGTCACCCATTCATCCTGGCCGCGGTTGTAGGTGACTGAATATACGCCTTCATTCATCAGGCCATCCAGGGAAGCCCACGGGGCTGAACCGGTGTTGAAGAAAAAACCGTCCGGCAGGTATCCGGGAAGCGCGAGGGTTATATTCGGGGCAAGGATATTCTGGAACTCAGGAAGCGAGAAGGAGTAGAATGGCTTCGGGGGATGAACCGAAGGCACGGGTATTGGCGTGGATGCGGGCGAGGAAGATACAACCGGCTTGGTGGTCTCCTGCTCAAGACACCCGGCCGCCGCTGCAATAAGGAAAAGGACGATAACAATGGCGGCGCCCTCCATACCTGTTACCAATTCCATCCGCATGCTCATATCCTGAATATTATTCAGCAACGGTTATGAGAAAAGGCTTCGGGTTGGCAACAGTCACGCCACGTTAATTCGCCCGGGGGGACCATGCGGATCTTTTTAAAAAAAAACATGATCCGTTTGTCAATGGCAGGCGAGACCGCAGGCTGCCTCACGGCGCGGGCGGTTCCCCGCCATCCGGACGGAACGTGCCGGGGGGCAGGGTAATCTCGAACCGTACCCCTTTCTCCTGATCACCGGTCTCGCTGATGGTCATTCCCGTAGCCGCGAGGATCTCCCGTGCAAGGAAGAGGCCCCAGCCGGACCCCTTGCCGTACCCGCGTTCAAAGATCTTCTCCTTGTCCGTGGCCGGGATACATGCCCCGTTGTTTTCCACGAGGAGAAGCGTGGAACGGCCGGTCTGCCGGATGGATATTTTCATCTCGGTCACGCTCTCCCCGTGAAGCAGGGTAGTATCGAACAGATGGTGGAATACCCGGTCGAAAAGCGGGTCCGCAAGCACGGAAGCCCCCCCGGTATCCACGGTGATCCTGACCTGTTTGAAGTCGAATTCCTCGCTTACGCGGTGTACAAGGTTCCGTATGTTCTGCCACCGGGGGGGATGAACGGCAATATTCTGGTAGTCCTTGGCAAACTGGAACTGGTGCCGGATTTTGTTGAGCGCGGACTTCTCTTTTTCAAGAAAACTTTTAAATTTCGGATCCTCGGTCATCATCCCGAGCAGCTCGTTATACATAAAAACCACGGTCAGCTGGTTCAGGACATCGTGGCGCGTGACATTGCCGATGATGTGCAGTTTCTTTTCAAGCAACGCTATCGTGGCATTCAGTTCGGCGAGGGTCTGAGAATCATTTGCATCCTGCCCTCCCGTACTGCAGGGCTTGTATGGTCTCCGGTCCAGTTCGCTTGCCTCCTGCGACATTCTCACTCCTTGCATACCGTGGCGGATGCTGCCCGGTTCTGGTATTCACAACTATTACCTGCCCGCTACATTATGGTTACCGTTTGACTACCTCACCGCGCAGGAGAACGCAGGGTCAACATTCAAGAGAGAAGACGATCATCACTTCTCATGCACGACCGGCCGGTCACATTCTCGAAAAATGTATTTCTCCCGCTCACAACGGTCTGCCGGAACCGGTGCGGGTACTGCGGTTTTTGGACACCGGTGCAGGAAGGGTGCCTCATGGCACCGGACGAGGTTGACAGGATCCTGAAAACGGGGGCAGCACTGGGGTGCACTGAAGCCCTCTTCACCTTTGGAGAGCGCCCGGAAGAGGACCCGGGATTTCCTGCCGTCATCCATGCGGCCGGGTTCCGGACAATCCTTGATTATTGCCTCGCAATGTGCAAAACGAGCATAGGATACGGGATTCTTCCCCACACGAATGCGGGTATCCTGTCCATTGACGAAATGGAACGTCTCCATGCGGTCAACGCGAGTATGGGGCTGATGCTCGAGACCACCGCACGGGTACCGGCACACCGGGGCTCGAAGGGAAAGGAGCCGGAAGTCCGGCTCACGATGATCGAGGATGCCGGAAAACTGAAGATCCCGTTTACCACCGGCCTTTTGCTCGGTATCGGGGAGCGGATGGCGGATCGTGAGGAATCCCTTCTGGCTATCCGGGATATCCACCGGCGCTACGGCCACATCCAGGAGATCATCATCCAGAACTTCTGTCCCAAGCCCGGCACCCCGATGGCGGCAGCGCCGGTCCCGCGGACGGACGAGATCTGCGGGACGATCCAGATGGCACGCGAGATCCTCCCGGAGGAGATCGCAGTCCAGATACCGCCAAACCTGATCGATGCTTCCCGGCTCCTTGCCTGCGGCGTCGATGACCTCGGGGGAGTCTCCCCGCTCACCATCGATTATGTCAACCCGGAACACCCGTGGCCGGCCGTTGAGGAACTCAGGAGACTGGCCGGGGCAAGGGGGATCCGCGAGCGGCTCTGCATCTACCCGCAGTT
>JAKLGN010000074.1 GCA_022710665.1 Methanoregula sp.
ATCCCTGCCTCAGGCACGGGATTCTACACTTCTCCATACCGAACTGAGGCCAAGGAAGAGAGCACCTGACCAGCAAGATGCCGATGACGGAGATACCCGGACAGGGCAGGAAGGGAAAGATAAGACATCTGCAAAGAAAAGGACCAGATCAGAAGAGAAAAACCTGGACCGGTCCTGAATCTGATCAGTTACCATCAACTATTTTTGAGAAAGGGATATTCCCCGCACCGATCTCAGTTTTTATATCGATCCCGTGCTCCACACAGTTCCCGATAAGATTCAGACCGCTGTACGCGACAATGGAGAGCCGGTACTGATTATTTGGGAGGTTGAAGACCTGTTTAC
The DNA here is from genome assembly GCA_022710665.1 of Methanoregula sp. Lineage (GTDB taxonomy): Archaea > Halobacteriota > Methanomicrobia > Methanomicrobiales > Methanospirillaceae > Methanoregula. The sequence continues at coordinate 346 of JAKLGN010000074.1, forward strand.
CCATTGTAACAGGGAACACAAAACCGCTGGCATTCATCAGATGGATTGTTTCCTCTACCGGTTCTTTCGCAGCAATGGGTACCTCCCGGACATTTGCAAGGGCGATCCCCGATTTTGACCGGGTGAAGCTGGCAATCGATGTCAGGCCGGAAGAGATGAACAGTTCGAGAGGATCAATGGTTGTTCCCCCGTAGCCGATGAGGTCGCTGAACCGTTTCGGAATTCCCTGTTCGATTTCCAGTCTGCCGCCAAAAGCCATTTTCACCGGAATTCCTTTGCGCTGAAACACCCCGTCCATGGAGATACTGCAGATGGAGATGAAACCAACAGAGCCCGATGGAACACGGGGATCACGGTCAATGACACGGTAAGATGAGAAAAACCCGCATCCCGATTCTATAACCGCATCGAATGCAGATTTTGCCGGTTCGAATGAATCTTCCGGGACTATGGACAGGTTATAGGCCACATCCCCGGTACCGGTGATGGGATCGAAGGTGCTCCGGTACGCCAGACGTTCAAGTTTTGATATGATAAACCCGATCCGGTCATCAACGAGAGCGTTATCAGTCTCCTTCCGGCCTTCGGGAGTCAGGATCCGGCCCTGGTTGCCAATCTTCTCCGTGAATCCCGTGGTATCGAGATAACTGAGATAATACTGGACTGCCCGGTCACTGAGGACGAAACCGCGCTCTGCCATCAGCTCCGAGAGCCGTTTGGCCCCCATTGGTTCCTGGTGTTCCCGGAGGATTCGTAGTATTTCAACATACTTCCGTTCTGTTCGGATCATGGTCATTTGGCCTCCACCGCACCGAGACTGTCCTGATAGCGGCCGGAATAGGACGTGCCCGGTTTAAGCACTTCATGGAGTACCATCTGGGCCACGCGATCGTTCTTTTTGACAGGGATATCCTCTCTCCCCATATTACTGAGGCAGAGTGTCAGCTGCCCGCGGAACCCGGGATCCACAAAACCACCCCCGAGAAGGACACCTCGTCGCCCGAATGACGACCGGCACCGGAGCGTCCCGGCAAGGTCCTTGGGCAGTTCAACCCATTCCAGTGTCGGCAGCAGGGTGCAGAACCCGCAGGGAAGGCTGGTTTCCTCGGCTGCACGAAGATCGTAGGATGCCGGCTGCTGGCTTTCGCGGTTGTACGGGCGAATCACGAGCTTTTCCGCCACATCCTCAGGATCAAGACGGCGGGCAATCTCCGCGGCAGATAAAATCATTCACTAGTTTATCGGTAGAGAATACTTAATATCTTTTGATGTAAAGAAGTTGAGCAGGATCCATGGGGTAGAGGATATCCTCTTGGGCTTCGAACCCAAGGACGCGGGTTCGATTCCCGCTGGGTCCGTTTTTTAATCGTTATCTCTTGAGAACTCATCATTTTTCTCTGGAGAGCTTCCTTTGATTTTCCGCCATCTTCTTTGTCACCGCTCTTGCTGACGCGATTTCCCCTGGCATATGGTAGTCTCTCATACGGGCGTCTGACCGAAAAGGGGGTCAGGGGATTAGATCATGTATGCGTCCCTTCCCTATCGAAGGAGAGGGGGCATCTCGTGTTTTTCGTGGATGTTCAGGATGTTCGCTGAAGGATTTTTTTTTTAAAAGTGGTTTTTATATATTCAGGATATCTCTGTAATTTCAGAAAGATCAAATTTCATTCTTTCTGAGGATATGGTGGCCCGGCTTTCTTCCGGCCATTCTGAGTGCCGCAAACAGGATCAGCACTCCGATAGCGATAATGGCAATTATTCCGATAAGCCCCCAGTCCATGGTTTTCTCAAGGCTGATGGTTACAGATGAGGTCGCGTTTCCCTGTATGATCTGCTTTTGGACAGACGCAGGCAGGTAGCCATCCTTTGAGGCGGTTATGTTATAGAGTGTGTTGAACTTAACTTTCGTCATATACTGGCCGTGATCATCAGCCTGACCGCTCCTGGTTCCATCGATGAAGATGGTAGCATTGGGAATAATTTTCTGCTCTTTGTCCTGTATATATACCGTGAGATCAGCATTCACGAGAGGGAGGGTGAATGTATAGTCCTCGCTTTTATTCGAAACTATAATTGTGCGGTTGGATGCAACATACCCGGTCTTCCTGATCTCTACAGGATAGGATCCAAAAACCAGTTCGGGGAAAGTGCCACGCCCGTATTGGTTGGTTGTTCCTGAAAGACTTCCGTTGATATAGATATCAGCCCCGTTTATCGGATTCTGGTTTTCATCATAGACATAGACAAATGCTCCGAGTGAGGCTTTAGAAATCTCCGCGGTCAGGAGGGCATCCGATCCGCTGATGGTTCTTGATTCCGAAAACGTCTCATACCCGTCTTTCCTGATCTCAATCGTATACAGATTCCCACGGATGACCGGTGCATTCAGGATACCCCGATCATCGGTCCTCCCTGCAAGCACGGCATTGAGATAGACTTCGGACCCAATAACCGGCACTTTCGTTTTCTTGTCGGTTACCACAAAGGAGAGACGACTTCCCGACAGGAGAGAATAAGAAACGTCTTTGTTCTCGTTCCCGACATCCACAGTGCCGGAGCGGGGTTCGTAATTGGGAGCAGCAATGGCAATTGAGTACAGCATGGAAGCATTCACGCCGAAAGTTGCTGTACCTGCGGTTCCGCTGTATTTGCTTTGGGTATTGTTGAGTGCAGATATATTCACAAGAGCCCCTGCAACCGGCCCCAGGTTATCGGAATCTATTAACTTGACGGTCAGGGTCAGGGCTTTCCGGCTGAGATTTACCAGGACTGCCGTGTCATTCTTCGGAACGGTCTTCTCCCAGTCATCATAGCCGATCATGGTGATGCGGATGCGCTGATCGTTCAAACCGTTATGGACGAGCAGGAACTGCCCATTGTTGTTCGTAAGTGCGTAATTCTGCCCGTTGACATACACCGTTGCATGCGGAATGGTTACATTATCGATGCTGTCCAGCACCGTGATCTGCAGGTCCGTTGCCTGAGCTGCGCTGCAGATGAGGGCCAGGCACAGCAGAGCAAAAAGAATACGGGAGCGAACTCTATACATGATAAAGTATCGCCACCTGCTTATATATCAGCACATCGGTCTATAGCTCGACTGTTGAAGGCACGCGGTCGAGAAGCATTCCTTCGACCAGGATTGGCATCAGGCGCCGGCCTTCTTCAATTGCCTGCTGCAACCGCCAGTTCCTGTCGGCATAAATAGTGAACAGCGGTTCACCCGCCTTGATGAGTTTGCCTTTTTTTGCATGGAGAAGAAGACCGGCTCCGCTGTCATGCGGGGCACCGGCAATACGGGCAAGGGATATCAGGGACCGGTTATTCATTTCGACCACATAACCTGATGCTGGTGCATTCACGACAAACTGGTGCTCACCGGGAATGATGTCTGTCGATTTTACGTCCGGATTGCCACCCTGAATCCCGATAATCTGGCGGAACTTCTCGAGTGCCTTGCCTTTGGAGAGGATATCATATGCCATGGCTGTCCCGGAACCCCGTGCCGCTTTTCCCGACATCTCGAGAGCGATCCCGGCCAGGGAGACACTTTTCTGGATGAACGAGTTGGGTTCCGTTGCTCCTTCAAGCACTTTGAGGGCTTCAATCACTTCCAGTTTTGCACCTATACTGTGCCCAACCGGGATATCCCCGTACGTAAGGGCACATTCAACTTTCATGCTGAGACGTTCCCCCAGCTCGATGAATTCCCGGGCGAGTTTCCTTCCCTCCTGTATGTTCGGGACCTTGGTAAACTGTCCGACGGGTATATCAATAACGACAAGGTTGGCCCCGACCGCATATTTTTTTGCCATGACACTTGCAAGCATCTGGCCGCGGGCATCGATCTTGAAGGGATATTCCTGGATGATGATGCGATCATCAGCCGGCGCAATATTGGTTGCCCCGCCCCAGACAATGCAGCCCCCGATTTTGTCGGTCATATGCTGAACTTCGGTGCTCGAGAACTCTACGGGCGCCAGTACTTCCATGAGATCAGCTGTACCGCCGGCACCGGTGATTGCCCGTGAACTGGTCTTGGGAATTTTCAGACCGCTTGCTGCAATGATCGGGACAACCAGGAGCGATATTTTATTGCCGGGTACACCACCAATAGAATGCTTGTCAACAATGGGGCGGGATGTGAACTTGATCTGTTCACCGGTCTCGACCATAGCCCGGGTAAGGTGTTCTACTTCGTCCATGTCGAGCGGGTTGATATAGGTCGCCGTAATGAACGCGGTGAGTTCGGCAGCGGATATATCGTCGTTCACGACATCCCTGATGATGGTGAACGTCTCATCCTTGGAGAGCTTGCCGCCATCCATCTTCTTTTTTATAAAGTCCAGCGATTTCGGCCTCCCTGCCTCGCGGACTTCGACCTCGGTACCGTCTTCAAGATGGAGTCTCTCGTTGGTGATGCTATAGACCCCCACCGTACCCTGCTGTGCAATGGTCGACGTGGTCTCAACAAATGCAGCGGCTGTAATGCCATTATTTGGACTGATTATCTGGACACGGTCGCCGTCAAGCACACCTATCCTGCGGGCATCCGCCCGGTTGAGGAGTATTCCCCGGGATGCAATATCAAGTATTTTTGCGATAAATTTCATGCTAGTATCCTCCACGGGACACGGGGCTCACGGACAAAACGTATCCCTTTTACAATACGTTGACCGGGACGTCATAAAAAGGTGACACACGATCGACTTACCGGATTTTTTTGTCTCTGAAAACGGCAGCCAATGAAACGACAGGGTGTAACAGAATTGTTGCAAAGACGTGCAAAAAAAAGTAGATTTAGATGTTAGTTCAGTGCCTGCGCACCACGATGAACGCAACTGCACCGAGGCCGATCAGAGCGATCAGCGCACCGTAGCCGGGCGACTTGGTCGGGGTCGGCGTGGGTGGGATTGTTGTTGCGACAACGGTGGTCGAGACCGGGGTTGCTACCGTGGTAATAACGGTGGTCGGGACCGGGGTGGGTGGTGCCTGTTCAAGGACATTGAACAGTGCAGTTCCGGTTGCTTCCTGGATAACTGCGTCTGCGGTAACAATGTACTCGTCCGGCTTGAAGGTTGAGGAGTCAACATCGAACGAGAGTTTGTTCATGCCGCTGTCACCCTTGGTGACTTTCACAGTGCCGGTTGCACCGCTGAACTCGCCGCTCTGGCTCTTCTGAGTCGGCTTGAATGATGATGAGTAGACCTGGATGAGGACTTCGTCATCTACCGCGAGGTTGGTCTGGGCGGTGATGGTGAACTTGTCACCAACGTGCTTGTCGCCAATCGGGTCGATACGGATGAGTGCTTCCTCAACGAGGAACTGGAGCTTGGTGTAGGTATCATCGACGTTAGCGTCGTTGATTCCCTGGACAAGGGCTTCAGCTGCGTCAGAGCCCTGCAGGCTGCCGGCGCCGCCGAGCTTGAAGATCTTGGTCCACGTGGCAGCGGAGGTGCTTGTGCCTTCCTTGAGCTGCAGGTTGTAGACCCAGAGGTCATTAATCTTGTTGGGTTCGTTGAGACCGGTGTTCAGGACATCGACGGTGTTCACATCGAACTTGTCGTTCTGCATCGGGTGCTGGACAACAACGAAATACTGGCCTGCATACAGGTTTGCCGTGGTATCCTGGGTGACTTCGTATTTGAACGAAGCGTCGGAGTTCACGGATTCTGTTGCCTTGAGGTACTTGTTCTTACCGAGGATCCAGATCTGGACTGAGTTTGGCTGGCCTTCGGCGGTACCGGTGATGTAGATTCTGTCACCCTTGGCAACAGTTGACTGGGATGCAGTTGCTGATACGAACGGCTTCTTGATGATGATCGAAACCGTGCCGTATGCTGCCTGACCGAGGCTTTCCTTCCAGTTTGGCTGGCTTACTGCATAGATGGTGTAGGTGCCTGCATCAAGGGCATAGTTCGAGGTGCCCCACTTCCAGGACCAGGTGTTGTCACCATTGACGTCAACGACCTTGAAGGTCTTGGCATCACCGTCTCTTACCGGGAAGTGGCGCGGGTCGTCCTTCTTGATATCTGCACCATTGTCCGGCAGGTTGGGTCCGACAATGAACAGGTAGGTCTGGTAGGTCTCGGTGTTGGTACCGGAGAGCTTGATCTCCTCGCCAAGGTAGTAACTCTGGTCGCCGGCGGCCACAATGGTGACTGCGCCCTTCTCGACCTTCACATCGACCTCGTCGTTCTTGTAGGTTCCGGTGTTGTATGCCAATTCAGGGGTCGTGATCGGGAACTGGTTCTCGACACGGATGGTGTACTTCTGGGCCTTGGTCCAGTTGGTTGTGGTGAA
>JAKLGN010000075.1 GCA_022710665.1 Methanoregula sp.
ATGTCACCATGCCGGTCTATATCGCCTGTGCGGGTATTTTCATCCTGCTTAACTACGCCGGCATGCAGGTGATCTACAAGGTCGAAGAAAAATTTGCCATCCCGGGTTTCGGGGTGAAGGCGGGATAGCCATGACAAGTGAATACATTCTCCGCATCGTCGACCTGCATAAGAATTTCGGGGACCGGGAGGTCCTGCACGGTATCTCGTTTAACGTGAAGAAAGGTGAGACGATCGTCTTCATCGGCCCCTCCGGTACCGGCAAGAGTACGCTGTTACGGTGCATCAACCAGCTGACCGAACCCGATAAGGGCCATGTCTTTATCGATGACGATGAGGTCACGGGCTGCGGCTACCGCATCAGCGAGTACCGGCAGCGGATCGGCATGGTCTTCCAGAACTTTAACCTCTTCGACCACCTGACCGCGGTCCAGAACGTGGAAATAGCGCCCATCAGGGTACGGAAGATGAAGCCGGCTGAAGCCCGGAAGAAGGCGATGGAAGAGCTCCGGCGGGTGGGGATGCAGGACTGGGCAGACCACTATCCTTCCGAGCTCTCGGGGGGGCAGGCCCAGCGGGTCTCCATCGCCCGGTCGCTTGCCATGGACCCCGAGGTGATCCTGTTCGATGAGCCGACATCGGCGCTCGATCCCGAGCTGACCCGCGAGGTGCTGGAAGTGATGAAGGATCTTGCCAGGAGCGGGATGACCATGCTCGTCGTCACCCATGAGATGGGCTTTGCCCGTTCGGTGGCTACAGAAGTCGTCTTTATGGAAGGCGGGCAAATTGTTGAGCAGGGCCCGCCGGCCGAGATCATGAAGAACCCGAAACATCCCCGGACACGGGAGTTCATCGGCAAGATCGCTGAACACTGAACGGACGAAAAACCATGGACCCGGTCATATTTCTCACCCAGATTCTGATACCCGCTCTCTGGCAGGGGCTTATCATCACGCTTGAGCTGGTGCTGCTTACCGCACCGTTCGGGCTCCTGCTCGGGGTCGGGATAGCGCTCGGAAGGCAGTACGGGGGTCGTGTTCTCTCGTCGTTATGTGCCGGGTACATTGTCTTTTTCAAGGGCTGCCCGCTCCTGCTGCTCCTGTTCATGCTGTATTTCGGCCTGCCAACGATCGGGATCATCCTCCCGGCATTCACGGCCTCTGTGATCGGGTTCATCCTGTGCAATGCCGCCTACAACTCCGAATATATCCGCGGCGCCATCAAGTCGATCAAGGATGGCCAGATGACCGCTGCCCAGGCGCTCGGCATGACAAAGGTTCAGGCGATCGAGACGATCATCCTCCCGCAGGCGCTGCGGCGGGCCATCCCGGGACTGTCAAATGAATTCATCTACCTGATCAAGTACTCCTCTCTCGCGTACATGATCACGGTGGTTGAGCTCTCGGGAGCGGGAAAGCTTGTTGCTACGAAATATTTCCTGTACAATGAGACCTTCCTCGCGGTAGGGATCGTGTATCTTGCCCTGGTAACCCTGACGACGTTCGGGGTCGACCGCCTTGAGAAACGGCTTGCCATTCCGGGAATGGTGCAGAAGAGCGGGAGATAATTTTTATTTTTGTCTATTACTTTCTACGAACCATCTGTCTTTCCTTAACCCCCGTAAAAAGACCCCTTTTCCTGAGAGAACCGCCCCCCTTGCGTCAGCCCGCCCCCACGGGGGCGGGGACGCATGCGATTCCCTCATAATTGCCGGTAAGCCCTGTTCTGACAATACTGCATAAGATCCCGGTCAACCACACTGCGCCACTGGCGAGCCCCGGCAGGCAATGAGCACCCGTGGCCCATTGGCAATCCAATCTCAGGGAGCTGCCAATTTGATCGGAGTCAGTGGTCTGAGTTCAGCAATCGCCTTAAAATGACATTGGTTTGTTGAGTGAATGGTCTGGTTCTCCGTTTTTATCGTTGAAGAGCGGACTACTTTTTTTAAAAGAAGATGAGTGGAGAAGATCCACACTGTTACTTCATGTGGTGTTTCGCGATGAGTTCCTGCCAGGAAGGGTCGGCCTTGAGCTGGGCGAGGCCATCGTTCAGGACCGCGAGGAGCTCCGGATCCGACTTCCGGACCGCAATACCGAACTCTTCTTTGGTCTCGATGTTCCCAATCTTCTTGATCGATTTGTTGGCAATGATATCCTTGAGGACGAGGTCGTCGTACATCACGGCATCGACCCTTCCTGAAGCGAGATCATCAACGGCAAGCGGTGTGTTATCATAGAGTTTGAGGTTTCCCTGCGGCATCTTTCCGGTACCGATCAGGTTCTTGTCGATCCAGATCGCTGCCGTGCACCCGCTCTGGGTGCCGAGGATCGCTTTGCCGGCCTTTACGTCATCGAGCGTCAGGGTCGAATCCTTCCGGGCCACGACATCCTGGTTCACTTCCCAGTAGGGTGCTGTGAAGTTGACCTGCTCTGCCCGCTCCGGCGTGATGGTCATGCCGGCATAGATGAGGTCGATCTTCTTTGCCTGGAGAGCGGGGATAATGCCGTCCCATGCGGTTGCCTGGAATGAGACCTTCAGCCCCTTCTTCTGGGCTATCCAGCGCATGGCATCGACATCGAACCCCTGTGCGGTTCCGCTCGCGTCAATATAGCTGAACGGCTGGTACTGACCGTCAATACCGACGATATAGGTCTTGTCCGCAGGGCCACTCCCTCCGGCCGGGGTCGTGGCCGGTGAGGTAGTTGTGCATCCGGTACACAACAGCAGAAGGGTGATCAGGACAGCAGTGAGGGCAAATAAACGGAAATTTCCTGTCATGACTAGTGAATTGATGCCTGCAATCAAAAGAGCTTGCGATTTGGCCCTGACCTGAGAGGACAGAGGCCTGCACGATCCAGGCAGCCGTAACCGGTTGCGGAAAAAAGTGTTGGTTCAGATGAAGAGCGGCGCGAGCACGAGCGTCAGCGTGGCGAGGAGCTTGATGAGCACGTGGAGCGACGGTCCGGCAGTATCCTTGAACGGGTCGCCGACCGTGTCCCCGATGACCGCTGCCTTATGAGCTTCGCTCTTCTTGCCGCCATGGACACCGGTCTCGATGTATTTCTTGGCATTGTCCCATGCACCCCCGCTGTTGTTGAGGATGAGCGCAAGGAGGATACCGGTTATGGTCGCCACCATGAGGAAACCGGCAAGGGCCTCATACTTCATGGTGACCCCGATGACGATCGGGAACGCGATTACCAGGATACCCGGGACGACCATGTTTTTCAGGGCGCCCTGGGTGGTGATATCGATGACTGCGGCATAATCGGGCTTTTTGGTGCCGGCCATGATGGCGGGATCCTTGAACTGGATGCGGACAGCATCGATCACGGACTGTGCGGTCTTGGAAACCGCACGGATGGCAAAGCTCGCAAAGAGGAAGACGAGCATGGCGCCGAGGAGTGCCCCGACAAAGACCGGAACGCTTGCCAGGTTGACGATCTCGAAAGCTTTTCCGGTCAGCTTGGCAATATCGGCCATGTAGGCGTTGAAGAGCAGGAAGACTGCGAGGGATGCGCTGCCGATGGCATATCCTTTGGTGAGTGCCTTGGTTGTGTTGCCGGCTGCATCGAGCTTGTCCATGCGGTGCCGGACTTCATCCGGAGCCTGGCTCATCTCGACGATACCGCCGGCATTGTCTGCAATGGGACCGAAGGTGTCCATGGTAAGGACATAGGCACAGACCATCAGCATACCGATGGTTGCAACGGCCGTACCGTACAGGCCGCCGCTCGGGATGCCGGTCATGGTCCCGCACCAGTACGAGAGGAGCAGGGAGACGCCGATCAGGATGGCCGGGGCCGCGGTGGTCTCAAGACCGACCGAGAATCCCATGATAAGGTTGGTTCCCGCCCCGGTCTCAGAGGCATTGGCGATATCCTGCACCGGGCGGTAGTGGTGGTCGGTGTAGAAGAGGGTGACCCGGAGGAAGGCTACGGAAAGGGCGATTCCCACGAGACCCGCAAGGACGAAGTAGATCCAGTTGGGGGTGGCGCCGAGGAGCCACTGGACCCCGAAGTAGAGGAATACCGCTGAGATGACTGCCGTGATGTAGTACCCGCGGTTCATGGCATCCATGGGATCGGCACCGTCTTTGCCCCTGACGGAGAGGATGCCGATCATGCTCGCCAGGAGGCCGAGCGCACACATGACGATCGGGAACAGGATACCGTTTACCCCGAAAATGGGGAAGAGCGCGACACCGAGGATCATGGCACCGATGTTCTCGGCAGCCGTGGACTCGAAGAGGTCAGCGCCACGACCGGCGCAGTCTCCCACGTTATCTCCCACGAGATCTGCAATGGTGGCCGGGTTCCGGACATCGTCTTCGGGAATGCCGGCCTCAACCTTGCCCACAAGGTCTGCACCGACATCGGCGGCTTTGGTGTAAATACCGCCGCCGAGCTGGGCGAAGAGGGCCACGAACGAGGCACCAAAACCGAACCCGATGATGACGAACGGGGTATGGGTCGGGTCGGCACCGAGCGCAATGTACGTCAGCGAGACGCCGAGGAGTGACATCGAGGTGATGATCAGGCCGGAGATGGCCCCGCCGCGGAACGAGAAGTCGAGGGCTTTCCCGTCACTTGTCTGGGCTGCGGCTGCTGTGCGGATGTTTGTCCTGACCGCGATCCACATGGCGACAACACCGGCAACGGCACTGCAGGCGGCACCGACAATGAACGCAGCTGCCGTAGAAAGGGCAAGCGACTGCTGTCCGGTGAGATAATACACCGCAAAGATCACCACGGCAAATACGATGGCCAGCAGGGCAATAGTCGAGTACTGGCGCTTGATGAATGCTTCCGCACCCACCCGGATCGCATCGGCAACCTCGCGCATCTTGGGCGTACCCTCATCCTGGGAGAGGAGATTACGCGCCAGGAGAGCCGCAAGACCCAGTGCGATGACACATATCGCAATCACGATTATTAATGCAACGTCGATCATTCCATGACCTCCCTGCTGTATCCTCCATGATTTTTGCGGGGGAACGGAACCCTATGTCCGGCAGGATCATATGACACCGTCCGAAGCAGACCCGGACGACACATCAGGTATGAATAATTGGTATTGGCAGAAACCTGCCTGAATGGAACCAAAGGAGGGTGCAACGGTTCCCGGGGCTCACCCTGAATGCTTTCACCACCCATCCTCAGAGATCATTAGTGCATTTTTGGTAGATTAAACTTTTATCCCCGGATGCCGGGTGGCATAACCTCTCTGGTTCAGGCCAGCGGAGGGCAGGAACCGGGAAACCGGGGGGTAACAGAAGGAACCGGCTCCGTAGCCTCCTGAATGCGGATAGGGAGCAGCACTCCGGAATCATTCCCGGCCATGCACAAGGACGGTCCCAGGACCGGGATGCGATCGATCCGGATGCAGGTTTTTCGATCGCGTTGTGCGATTTTACTTCTGAAATCGGCGTTCGATTTTTCCGGAAAAATCGCTGATCGATTCAAAAAAAATTTTCAGCGATCGATTTTCATTTCAAAACCGGTGATCGATTTTCGTACGAAAATCAGGATCCGGTTTTCCAGGAAAAACCGGCACCCGCATTTTTCAGATGGTTCCAAAAAGACGTGGAATCGTGTCATTTCATGAAAGTTTTCAGCATTTCCCTCGGGTTTTTCCTGTTTCCCCCCCGATCGATCACAATTCAATATGATTAATAATGAAAAATCCCCATATCTGGGGTAGGAGGGTATCTGGTGCAGATTCTCGATGTATTACTCTGTCTCATCCTGTTCCCGCTGATCCCGGCGCTCTGCCTGTTGGTGGTGCGCGGGGATTGGGGGCGTTCTTTGATCGTGCAGCTTTCTGCAATTGCAATCGGTATTGGTTCTCTTGCACTTCTCGTTCTCGGCTATGACAAGGGGACGCTTATCTATTCCATTCCACCCGAGCCGGTCAGCCAGGTCATGTTCTTTATCGAGATGGTCCTGGCAGCAGCCATTCTCTATCTCGGCATTAAATACCGAAAATCGCTGACCAGTGTCCTGATCCTGGTGCAGGCAGGTATGCTGGTCTGGTTTGAGATGAACCTTGCAGGCCGGATCCATGTTGAGAACAACCTGTTTGTTGACCAGTTCTCCATCATCATGGCCATGATCATCGGGATCATTGGTACGCTTATCTGTGTCTATGCCGTCGGATACATGACGACATACCATACCCGTCACCAGGAGATCCGGGACCGCCGGGGCATCTTCTTTGGTATCCTGTTCATCTTCCTTGCGGCCATGTTCGGGCTGGTCTTCTCCAACAACCTGCTCTGGGTCTTCTTCTTCTGGGAGATCACCACCATCTGTTCGTTCCTGCTCATCGGGTACTCCGGGACCGAGGAAGCAACCAACAACTCGTTCCTTGCCCTGTCGATGAACCTGCTGGGCGGCGTGGCATTCATGGCAGCCCTGATCTACCTGGTAATCTCCGATCCCTCCGGCATGCTGCTGGACCTGAACTACCTGCTCACGACCGGTAAGGCAATTGCCCTCGTGCCAGCCGTCCTGATCTGCTTTGCCG
>JAKLGN010000076.1 GCA_022710665.1 Methanoregula sp.
AGACCAAAGATGAGGTTCTTGCCATTGTTGAACGGGCAAAAAAAAGCGGGACCTTACACGTCATCTCCTTCACCTCCGGTGTTGCGACAACACCGGAGAATGAGATCGACCGTGTCGTGGAATATGTCCGGGCAGTAAAAAAATACCACGTCCCGATCGGCGTAGCAGTTTCCCCGACAAAAGATTCGTCACAACGGCTCAGGGATGCCGGGGTGACAGAAGTGAAATACAATGTGGAGACCATGGACCCGGCAATATTCGAGCGGGTCTGTACCGGAAGGAAAGGCCACTCCCTTGACTTTATCCTGGCCTCGCTTGGCGATGCGGTAAAGGTATTCGGGAAGAACCATGTCTCTTCAAACATCATCATCGGTCTTGGCGAGACAGATGAATGTGTCAGAAAAGGGGTTGAATACCTGGCAAAGAGGGGGGTCATTGCAGTCCTTCGCCCGATCACGATCTCTCCTTACCGGAAAGGAGAGATCGCAGCCACACGGCCCGGCGCCGGGCGGTTGCTGAAACTCGCAACCATGACGCGTGATATCCTGGAAAAATATCATCTCGATGTCACAGAATCGCAGACCATGTGTCTCTCCTGCACTGGGTGTGACCTCACGCCCGGCCGTGATGTGTAACGAAAGGATGAGAAAAGAGCAATTGCGGTTCCTGATGAGTGAAACCCGATCGGAAAATAAAAAAGATGCGGGTGCAGAGCAGCATCACCGTCTTTATCAAAGGACAGGAATCGTGTGGTTGTGACCCCGGGGAACTGGTACGCTGATGAGATGAATGTCCGGTTGGGAGATACGAGGACAGCATGAAAACGCACGGAGAAATCAATGCAAAGATCCGCAACGGCACTGCGCTCGTCATGACCGCTGCAGAGTTCAAGCATCATATCCGCAAGGGGGACAAGATTTCTCCAGAAGATGTGGATGTGGTGACAACCGGAACGTTTGGGGTGATGTCCGGGACCTATGCCGTGCTCAGCATCCCGGTTGCGGAAAAAAAGGCGTTTAAAACGGCTGACCGGGTATGGCTCAACGGTGTTCCAGCGGTACCTGGCCCGTGCCCGGACGAGAACCTTGGCCTTGTGGATATGATGGTATACGGAACCGCCTGTGCCAATGCCAGGTACGGGGGAGGACACCTGTTCCGTGACCTTGTACAGGGAAACCCTGTCGATGTGGTAGTTAAGGCAAAACGGAAAACATTTACCCGCTCCATCACTCTTGGAGATATCGGATTTGCACGCCTTGCAACAACGCGGAGCGCATTCAAAAACTATACTGCACTGGTAAATCCCCGGTCCCGCACGGTGAACTCAACGATCTTTTCCGTCACCGGTATGCCAGGCCCGCTCGGCGCAGCAAGTATCAGTGGGTGCGGGGAGATCAATCCCCTGGAAAATGATCCCGGCATGCGGATAATTGGACCGGGAACACACATCCTGGTCAACGGTGGCGAAGGATATGTGATGGGGACTGGAACCCGAAGTTCCGCCGATAGACCGAACCTCTCATTTTTTGCTGACCTCAAAGGGATGGATCCCGAGATGATGGGAGGTTTTGTTACGTCAGCAGGGCCCGAATGTCTGGTGTCCTGTGCAGTCCCGATTCCGGTTCTGGATGAACATTCCCTGCAAGCCCTTTCGGTTCTCCACGAACAAATCCCGCTGGTGGTTGCCGATGTTGCCGACCGGGCCCCGCTCGCCTCAACAACCTATGGAGAAGTCTGGAATGGGACTGATCCTGTCATCCGGTTTGATCCATCTCTTTGCACATCCTGTGAAGAGTGCAGTGCGGCGGCCCGGTGCCCGACCGGGGCAATCTCTTCCCGTGGCCCTATCAATTACCATCGTTGTGTCCATTGCGGGACCTGTACCGTTACCTGTCCGGCTCATGCGTATCATGGGCGGCTGGGGTCACTCACGGTGAATACATCCAAGGTCCCCATCACCCTCCGGCAATCCAGCCTTACCCATGCCCGACGACTCTGTGAACGGCTGAAATATAAAATCGTGAAACGTGCATTTTTCTTAAACGAACCTTCTGGTGCGTGACCAGCTTCTCTCCGGCGATAGAAGCTCGCCGGTATGGATAGGAAGGATAGTGTATCTTCCGTCGTCCGATTTCATCCGGACATGAGACCCCTTCTGGCGGATGACAGAAAAACCAAGACATCAAGATAAGCGATGAGCTTCTTCTTGGTGATGACGGGAACCATCAAGCACCCCGTACGATCTCGACCTCGCGGAACCCAACGAACGTATTCTGGGATTCTGTTTGTGGCATTGTCCCACAGGATCGTATATTGTATCCGGAAACAGACAAGGGTTACCACATCGCGGAACCCGCCAATTTTTACTCAGGTCCGTACCTGGGTACCGTTCTTTGATACCCTCCGTAAGATTCTTGATAACCTCCCCGATAACCTGAAAATTCCGGATTACCGCATCCGTGCGTCTGCGATCTTTTAAAAATACCTCGAATGAGATAGCGCTTGTATCCTCTTCGGATATCCTTTTTTCTTCATCCCTGTTTCAGGTTGATTCCACCGGTTGAAAATCAATACAATAAAAAACGAGGAGAAATTGAGAATTATTCCTTAACCAATGCTTGACATGGTATTTTTCTGGTTAATTATGGTTCGGTCTCCCGTTCATTGATCTCCGGATTCATATCACTAAACACCCATTCATGACCGCAGCCGGCAGCCATACAATAAAAGATGGTGATACCGGCTTTTTCTTTCGAAAGATAGCACAGGAAATGTTTTGATCCGCATCTGGGGCAGGGCACAGGAATTCCTCCCACCATATCCTTGGCACACCGGGATATCACGATGAGGAGGGCGGCGGGTGAAAGTGCGGGAGATCGGGTTTTTACTCTCGTCTGGATACCAGTTGCACTGACATGCAATCCGGAGGGGGGGCACTGCCACCCGCCCCCGCTCCTTCAATTGCATGGGGTGTCCGGGCGTTGTGCCCGCAGCGCTTCACCCACGCGGCGATCTTCCGCGATCGCCCCCGTCAGGCATCTCCGGCAATGCAATCGTCTCATCACCGGAACCACCCTTCGCAGAGGTGCTCCCGGAAGCCACAACACCGGCATTTTTTCCCGCACCGGTATTCCATTCATGGCATCCGGCCTGGTACAACCGCATGCCCGGAAAATCGTGCAATCAATGCCGCCTTCTCACGAGCAGGAATGCAATGGCCATGATTCCCAACGGCACGAGCAGGATTGCGAGGCCCCGGGCATCGCCAGCCTTCACCAGCTGGAACGCCCGTATTGCCGGCCCTGTTTCGCTGAAGATCACGGAGCCCCGCCCGATACGGGAAGCGCTGCCGGTCTTGACCACCGTCCGGGCAGGGACGGGACCACTGACCCTGAAATCATGGTCAACGTAATACCCGCGTGCAGCTGAAGCCGGGAAAACCTGGTTGAATTCTTCCGACCGGAACGAGAGCGGACTCCCGTACTTCACGCCGACCGGGATGACATTGACCTGTGCGTTCTCCCCGGGCGGGGGAACCGGGACCGGGATCCTGTTGTTTTGACCGGACACCAGCGTCCGGTAGTCCTTCCACGGGCGGTCCGCATGTTCGACACTGACGATGTAGAGCGGGACATCGGTGGTTGTGCGGATGAAATGACCGGGCAGGGGTTCCGAACTCCTCCGGGTGGTCCGCCGGTAGTCCCCGGCCGAACCGACCGTCTCGCTTCCCTGGAACCTGAACGTGTGCGGGAGATCAATGAATGGGTCACCGGCCGCGTAGGAGGTCCTTCCGCCGGAGACCGGTCGCCACGGTTCCCCCGGATCGTACGTGCCGTTCCCCCGCCCGGTATCCCGGTAGAACCCGTGATCGGCAAAAACTGTATCAATACCGGCCTTCTGGGCCGGGATGGCTGCTACCAGGCCGGTGTACACATCCGTGAAGTCACGGTTGTACGTGCGCAGGACCGTCCAGATCTGCTCGAACCGGAGTTTCACCGGGTGGTCCTCATCAAAGGTGTTCTGCCCGGACCGGAGGAGATCGATCTCATGGTTGAGCTGGTCGCGGTACTCCGCAACGGTCATGCTCTCCTGGTGAGCTCTGGACGCGAGAACTTCGGGGTTGGCAACGATATCCTTCCGGATATTTTCTTCCGTCAGCCGCCGTGTCGTGTAATGCAGGTCGGTAGCGTAGAGGTTCCAGAGCGTTGATGAAACTGCGTGCTCCTCGGCCTTCCCCTCGTATTCCCATGCCTGGTACTCCTCGTCGATCGAACCCAGGGTGCCGGCATACCCTGCCAGCGGGTTCCCGTAATACTCCTCCATGACTGCCGGCATGAACTCCGCGAACCCTTCGGTGAACGAGTCGCTCGTCGACGGGTTCATGTACCCGCCATGGTTGATGGTTGGTATGCCCCCGCCATTATCCGCGGGCGAGGCCGGGAACTTCTTCCCGTAGATGCAGTACATTGCATAGTGGCTGAACTCGTGGAAGATGATGTACTGGGACTGGATGGGGTTGTCAAAGCTTGAATCGGCCGGCGTCACCACGATGGCAGGCGATGGTTTGCCCGCCCCCCTCCCGGAATCGATCTCGAACTTGGTTCTCCGGTCCGGCCAGAACGGGTTAACGGCAAGCGGGAGGTTGCAGTTCATCGGTGAGCCGAGATGGTCCTGGTAGAACTCGAGGGCGTTCGCGGTCTCGTCATAGATGTAGAGATTGGACCGGTAGCTGGCCATGGACTCCGGGTCAAGCTGATCCAGCGAATCCGTTCCGGCAAGGAAGTTCACGTCCTGCCGGAGGTCCGCGTCCCCCTTATACTCGAACGCGTGGGGCCAGGTCATCACATCGTAGATGCCTGCCCCGCTGACGCTGAAAAAGTCGGTGTCGCCCTTGCGGTACGTGAACTCAACATCGAACTGGTAGGTTGAGCCGGGATTCAGCATGGCCGGGATCTCGAAGTTCCCGTTCGCATCCGTTGCGGTGACAAACTCCGTATCCTGTGCACCTGCCGCCTGGCTTCCCTTCCAGACGATCTTCACATGGCGGAGCGGTTTTGCCGGCAGGAACCGTGCGGTCAGCAGATCATTTACCGTGCTCACCGGTCCGGAATCCCTTTCTGCAACAGCGTCGTCTATTGCCCTGCTGAGATCATTGTAGAAAGCCTTCGTCATCCCGGATCCCGTGACCGTACCCTTGATTGTCTTCCGGGCCGAATCAGACGGGTTGCCCGTGGGGGAGAACCCGCTGAAACAGTCGGTGAACTGCCCGATCCGCCTGATGTTGATCGCTTCTGCTTCTTTGTAGGTTATCGTGTCGGCCGGGGTCTGCGATGTGATCTTCGCCATGAACCGGCCGGCATTCGCATAGCCCCAGTCCTGGTATGCCTCCTCGAAGGTCTGGGGACCTTTGATCGGCGTGCCGCCCGGCCCGAATACCGGCTGGGTCATGACCCGGTGGCCTGCTTCATGGGAAGGCAGCATACCGGACCCGTACCCGGTCTCGGGGTAAGGATAGGGGATCTCCCGCTGGTAGTACCTGGTCCACTGCTTCGCTATCTCCGAATCCTGAAAACAACTGATTTCCACGGAAACAATATCACCCGAGAGCGGGTTGCCGTAATTACAGGTCATGGAAGCAAAACCCATTTTCGAATCAGCACCGGTCGGATTACCGACAAACCCTGAGCTGTCATTGAGGGCGAGCCCGCTGCAGACCGGACAATTGCTCCCGGACATCGCCGGACAGGGTACGGCGCCGGAACCAGGAATCATGCACCAGGAAACAAGGAAAAGGAGAAAAAGATTCAAAACTACCGGCCTGAACCGGTGAGGAATATCAGCTAACCCGCGAGCCATAAGATATCTCACGCCAGTAGTTGGGGCGGCCGGGCAAAAAGGTTTGGCTCAGAAAGCACGGAGATGGATAACCCCCGCTCCGGAATTTCAGCAGGTCACCCCCCGCACGGAAAATCCTGGTGGGATGGGGTTTGCTTTTCGACAGGAAGCGGCCTGGAGAATGCTTCATCTCCTGTGGAATGAAGCAGAGGGATCCAATGGATCCGCCATGACGCAAGCCTATTGACAGGGAGAGGAGAAGACCCTCGGGTCTTTGAAATGATTCGCCGGATTATTTTCGCAGTGGAGGGATCCTGCCGCTCCGTGAAAATTTTTACTGTGGGAGATACCACCTGACCCCTGGATTGATCTCTGTACGGTTGTTCGCACCCCATCCCACATCTGAATACAACCCTACCCGCGTTGATCACTGAGTGCTCTCCGCTCGCCAACCTCCACCTCAGCGGACCCGGGCCTTCCTGGGGAGATACCGATCAGGCAGTCCCCGGAAAAACCGCTCCCCCGCCAATCATCCTGTATGTGCCAGTGGTTAACTGAGAGAGTGATCGCCCGTTCAAAGGGGCCCCAGAGGCACATTTCAGAGCAGGTTTCTACTGGCTTTGTTCAATCCGGTATCATTTCCGGTTTTTCCGGGAAACAGGGACACAAGATTCCGCAAATGTA
>JAKLGN010000077.1 GCA_022710665.1 Methanoregula sp.
CATCGCAATGCGCCCCCGCCCCCGATGGGGGCAGGGATGGCGCAAGGGGGGCAATCATCATTTGAAAAGAGGAATTCTACAAAGCCCTTATTTTTTTCCGATCAGAAGAGCTGCAGCAACTCCGAGAACCGGTAATAAACCTGCAGCTGCTTTTTGTGTTGGCTGACTGTCAGGTGATGCTGAAGATGCTGATGCGATCGGGCCGGTATTATGCAATGTTCGTGTCATCGAACCGGCAAGTGAGCATGTGGCGGTTACTTTGATCTCATCTCCCGTCACCGCTTCAACCGGGTAAGTATAGCTAAAGGTATCCGCTGAAGGCTGGCTGGTATACCGGGAAGTATTGACGACCTTCCCGTTGACGGAAATGGTTACCTCATTAATATAATGCTCCCCCGGGTTGGGAACAGCATGGGTGATGGAAACGAGGAGCTCCTTTGGCTCCTGGTAGGTTACGGACATGCCCGATGGCGGGTGGGCTGACACGGGAACCATTAACAGGCCCCCGGCAATCACCACAACAATACACAAGAAGGCTGTTACCGGAGCGTGGTATGGAGCGTGACTGTTCATAATTCCCTTCATGGTATCCCGATGTCTGATAGCAGCTTATTGAATATTAAATTATTACTTTTTGCACTCCTTCGTATCGGACATGATAAAAAAAAGGGAAAAAATCACTGGTCACAGCGGAGTTTTCCGGCTTTGCCGATATTTTCGAGAGGGAGGTCTTCGATAAGGATGGTGATCAACTCCGGGCTTACCCCCAGTGTTCCAACCAGAGTATCGGTGAATTCCCTGACAATCCTGCGTTTCTGATCGGTGGATGCACCCTGTTTCATCCTGAGTACGACTACGGGCATGGTGGTTCCTGATCCAGTATTGATCCTGCGGTGTAATAACCCCATGGTGGATCAGACGCCGGTGCAGCTTTTGCGTTCTTCAGGACCAGGCTGTTCACTTTCATGCCCCGAACCTTACTCCTTTAACTGCCGGAGCTGAACAGTCTGAGCACACGCACATGAAAGATATTATCATCAAAGGTGCCCGCCAGCACAACCTTAAAAATATCAACGTTACGATCCCCCGGGATAACCTGGTCGTCATAACGGGCGTCTCCGGCTCCGGCAAATCCACCCTCGCGTTCGATACCCTCTATGCAGAAGGGCAGCGCCGGTACGTCGAGTCCCTCTCCTCGTACGCGAGGCAGTTCCTCGGCATCATGCAGAAACCGGACGTTGACTCCATCGAGGGGCTCTCACCTGCGATCTCCATCGAGCAGAAGACGACCTCGAAAAATCCCCGCAGTACGGTAGGCACCGTCACCGAGATCTACGATTACCTCCGCCTCCTCTATGCCCGGATCGGTGTCCCGTACTGTCCCGAGCATAATATTCCCATTGCTGCCCAGACCCCGGACCGGATCTCCGACCAGATCGCGGCCGAACATCCTGGCATGATAACGATCCTCGCGCCGGTCGTCCGGCAGAAGAAGGGGACGTACCAGCAGCTCTTAAAAGACCTCAACAAGGAAGGATTCATTCGGGTCCGGGTCAACAAAAAGATCATCCGGACGGACGAGGAGATCAAGCTCGACCGGTACAAGATGCAGGACATCGAGATTGTGATCGACAGGCTTGACTCCTCCGAACGCTCCCGGCTTGTCGAGGCGGTGGAGAACTGCTTAAAGAAGTCCGGGGGTCTCGTCCTTGTCGCGGATGAACAGGGGAAGGAGTTCACCTACTCCTCCCTCATGGCCTGCCCGGTCTGCGGGACAGCGTTCGAGGAACTCCAGCCGCGGATGTTCTCGTTCAACAGCCCGTTCGGTGCCTGCGAGGAGTGCCACGGGCTCGGGGTCAAGATGGAGTTCGACCCGGACCTGATCATACCGGACAAGGAGCGGTGCATCGCGGACGGGGCCATCGCCCCGTACCGCAACCCGATGGACGGGTTCCGGGGACAGTACCTCGCGACCGTTGCGAAGAACTACGGTTTCTCGGTCCTCACCCCGATCAAGGATCTCACAAAGGAGCAGTACGAGGCGCTGATGTTCGGCTCATCGAAGCGAATGAAGTTCCAGATGAGCATGAGGAACGGCGATGCCGAGTGGTCACACACGGGAGAATGGGAAGGGCTCCTCCCGCAGACCGCCCGGCTCTATGCCCAGACCCAGTCGGACTGGCGGAAACGCGAGCTCGAGGGCTACATGCGGGTCTCACCCTGCCCGGCCTGCAACGGGAAGCGGCTCAAGGACAAGGTGCTCTCGGTCCGGATCGACGGGAAGTCCATCATTGATGTTACCGATCTCTCGATTACGGAAGGCATCGCGTTCTTTAAAAACATCCGGCTGACTCCCAAGGAAGCGGAGATTGCCAACCTTATCACCAAGGAGATCAAAAGCCGGATCGATTTTTTAGAGAAAGTCGGCCTCGGGTATCTCACCCTCTCCCGGAACGCCGGGACCCTCTCCGGAGGGGAAGCCCAGCGGATCCGTCTCGCCACCCAGATCGGCTCGAACCTGATGGGCGTCCTGTATGTCCTCGACGAGCCATCCATCGGGCTCCACCAGCGCGATAACCGGAAACTGATCGAGACCCTCCGGACGCTCCGCGACCTCGGGAATACCGTGCTCGTAGTCGAGCATGATGAGGACATGATCCGGTCCGCGGAGCACGTCATCGACATGGGCCCGGGTGCCGGGTTGCACGGCGGTTATGTTGTTGCGGAAGGAAACCCGAAGCAGATCGAGAAGAACAAAAAGTCCCTGACCGGCCAGTACCTCTCCGGTGCAAAGATGATTGACGTTCCCGCAGAACGGCGGCCAGCGAAACAGTTCCTCACGGTAACCGGCTGCCGGGAAAACAATCTCAAAAACATCACCGCGAAGTTCCCCATCGGGCTCCTGACCGTTGTCACTGGTGTCTCGGGCAGCGGGAAGTCGACTCTCGTGTACGAGACCCTCTACAGGGGCATGATGCAGATCATCAACAAGTCCCGGGAGCAGGCCGGAAAGCACGATAAGATTATTTTCGATGCCGAAATCGACAAGGTCATCGTCATCGACCAGTCGCCGATAGGCAAGACCCCCCGGTCCAATCCCGCGACCTACACCAAGGTCTTCGACGAGATCCGCACGGTTTTTGCCGGGACCAAGGAGGCGAAGATGCGAGGCTTTGCACCGGGCCGGTTTTCTTTCAATATCCGGGGCGGCCGGTGCGAGGCGTGCGAGGGTGACGGTCTCATCAAGATCGAGATGAACTTCCTCCCCGATGTCTATATTGAATGCGAGGAATGCAAGGGCAAGCGGTACAACCGCGAAACGCTCGAAGTCCTCTACAAGGGGAAGTCGATCGCCGACGTCCTCGATATGAGTGTCGAAGAAGCGATGAAGCACTTCGAGCACATCCCGTCCATTCGGTCAAAACTCGAGACCCTGTCCCGGGTCGGCCTCGACTACATTAAGCTCGGCCAGAGCTCGACCACCCTTTCGGGTGGCGAGGCACAGCGGATCAAGCTCACCCGCGAGCTTGCGAAGCGGGCGACCGGCCGGACCCTCTACCTGCTGGACGAGCCCACGACCGGTCTCCACTTTGACGATACGAAGAAACTGATCAAGGTGCTCGACGACCTCGTGGAGAAGGGCAACACCGTGATCGTGATCGAGCACAACCTCGATGTTGTCAAGTCCGCTGACTACCTCATCGACATCGGGCCCGAGGGCGGGGATGCGGGTGGGGAGATCATCGCTGCCGGGACACCGGAGAAGGTTGCAGGGACGAAGTCAAGTTACACGGGAGAGTTCCTGAAACCGATACTGGCGAAAGAGTGACAGAATATCAATTCTTAAACAAATAACGATAAATAAAATGCGTGGAATTCAAAATTTTCTTTCTTTTCAGTCTATTTTGTATCCTGTTGGCTATCTTCGCGGGTTGTGGTGGCCCCATTGATCATTGTTGTCCACCTCCGATTCCTGAACCAAATTATTCCATCATTACCAATACAACCGAATCTGATCCTATCATTGGACATTGGGAACAACCTAATGATAAAATGATAAGAGGCCGATCCTTGTTCTTTTATCGCGATGCTCAGATATCGAAGGGAAACAGAATCGATCGTTCAATAATAATCGGAAAATGGACAAAAGTAACTGATAATGAATACAATATTTGTTGGACTGGTAAGAGATCTGTAAATTTTGATATCATGAATTGGACAAATTCCATCAATGAGACCATCACATACAACATTTTAACTGATAGCGTTCGTGATAGTGCAGGGACTTACTTCCGCTACAATGCGACCATGGATAATAATCCAGATTATTCGTGAGGGTCCTGGAGCATCAGGGCACTCCGTGACACGGTGGTGTGAGTTTGGTTTTATCGTACGTAAAAATAATTCTGTACCCTTTAGAAAACCCGGGGTCATCTTGGGTAGCGACGGGCAACGGGCGCTCGCCGCCTCGCCGGGGCTCTCCTTGTGGAGCACAGCAGTTTTAAACCCAAGCAAAAAAAAATTCTCCTCAACCGTGCTGATCCTCCGCAGGGGCGCCCCGCCAGGTGCAGAGACACTCCTCACCATCGTGGGTATGGGGGTCTCAACCCCCATCAAAAAATCTCATGAGAACGGTCAGCGGGAAGTAAAAATTGCAATAACAATAATTCCCCCCTGCCAGATCCTCATCCCTTATGACCTCTCACACATGACTAAGAGTACGAATGATCGATCTCGCCACACTCCCCCACACTCCCGGCTGTTATCTGTTTTCAGACGCCGGTGGGACTATTCTCTATGTCGGCAAGGCGAAGGATCTGAGAAAACGGGTAACCAGCTACTTCCAGAAAAGGGATCATGACCAGAAAACAA
The DNA here is from genome assembly GCA_022710665.1 of Methanoregula sp. Taxonomy (GTDB): domain Archaea; phylum Halobacteriota; class Methanomicrobia; order Methanomicrobiales; family Methanospirillaceae; genus Methanoregula. The sequence goes on from JAKLGN010000077.1 coordinate 4,873, forward strand.
AGAATCTTGTCGCCCTCATTGCTTCAGTTGACCTGATGGTCACGCATACTGAAACTGAGGCACTCCTCCTTGAAAACAACCTGATCAAGAAGCACCAGCCGAAATACAATATCGATCTCAAGGATGCCAAACGCTTTGCATATATTGAGATCACAAGGGAAACATTCCCCAGGATTGGTATTGCCCGGCAGGCACGGCGCGAGGATGCAAGCTATTTCGGGCCATTCGTCTCGGCAACGGAACGCGATGCGCTCCTCAAAGTTATCAAAAGGATCTTCCTTCTCCGCTCGTGCAGGAAAATGCCCCGGCGGGCCTGTCTCCGCTATCACCTTCAGAGCTGCAGTGCTCCCTGCATCGGGGCGATTTCGGAGACAGACTACGGCCTGCAGGTCGACCGTGCATCGGCACTGCTCCATGGAAAGAGCCGTGAGCTGCTCGACCAGCTGAGGGCCGAGATGGCGGTGTATTCCGTTCAGCAGGAGTTTGAAAAAGCCCTTATCCTTCGCAACCAGATTGCGGCAATAGAACGTCTTGCCGAGCGCCAGCACGTTGAGCGACCGAAAGAATCTGACCAGGACGTAATCGCCTTCACGGTTGCCGGGGACCGGGTATACCTGATGGTCTTCTCTGTTGAGAGAGGCCTCCTCTCCGGAAAACAGGAATACTCATTTGACCATCATGCTGACTTTCTTGAGGAGTTCCTCGTGTTATATTATGCCGACCGGACACCTCCCCAGGAACTGATCCTGTCGTGTGCAGTCGGTGAAGGGATGGCAGGATACCTGTCGGAACGTAAAGGCCGGTCCGTGAAGGTAACCGTCCCGAAGATGGGTGAGAAAAAGAAGCTGGTCGAACTTGTTGAGAAAAATATCGGACACGCCTTCATGAAAAACGAGATGAAGGTAAAAGACCTGCAGGCCAGTCTCTGTCTTGTGCAGTCACCCTCAGTCATCGAGTGTTTTGATATCTCCCACCTCTCCGGTACATCCATGGTCGGGTCGATGGTTCAGTTCCGCAACGGGGAACCGGATAAAAAGAGTTACCGGCGTTTTAAGATTCGGACCGTTGAAGGTATCGATGACGTGGCGTCTGTTGCTGAGGTTGTAAAACGGCGCTATCATCGTCTTATCAATGAAGACGCATCGTTCCCTGACCTTATCATCATTGATGGTGGCAGGGACCAGCTCTCCGCGGCACGTGGTGCCCTGGCCGGACTTGGGCTATCAATCCCGGTTATCGCGCTTGCAAAACGCATGGAAGAGGTCTACCTGCCCGGGGAGATACTTCCTCTCCACCTGGATGATAAGGGGATGGCCCTGCATTTCCTTCAGGAGATTAGGGACGAAGCCCACCGTTTTGCCATTGCATACAACCGGCTGCTGCGCAGCCGGACCATGACCGAAAAGACACCCCCTGCCGCGTCGTTATAGAAAATCCTGAGTGGGGATGTTATTAAGGTTGGAATGCGATCCAAAAGTTTATCCTATCGCAATTTCCAGCTGGCTGTTGTATGATACGATGGGTGAACAAGTTCCGGGTACTGTGTCTGTGCGCACTCCTGTTCGCTGCAGGATGCATCAGTATTCCTGGCCTTCCC
>JAKLGN010000078.1 GCA_022710665.1 Methanoregula sp.
TGTGTACTCCCGGTTCACGATCCGGTACCACGTGGTATCCGCGTCTCTCCGGTCAAGGCCGAGGTGAGCGGAGAGCACGTCTGCGATGCCCTCCTTCTCCATCTCCATGGGAACCGCGTAGGTATCCGGGGCAGTTGCCGCAGAAATAACCGCATTCTGCGGGAGATCGCAGAACGCCGATATCTTCCGTTTCGTCCCCGCCCCTATCGGGTTGGTGCTCCTGCCCACAATGATCTCCGCGTGAAGCCCGAGTTCCCGGAGGGCTTTGACCGAGTGCTGGGTCGGCTTGGTCTTCATGTCGCCCATCGTGTCCTCGGGAATCAGGGTTACGTGGATCAGGACATAATCGTGGGGCGGGATCTCCCCCCGCATCTGCCGGATAGCCTCCAGAAACGGCATGCTCTCAATATCGCCTACCGTGCCACCGACCTCCACGAGGCAGATGTCCGCCTTTGTCCCGTCGGGAAACTCCTCTTCGGCCGCCTGGCGGATACAGGTCTTGATCTGATCGGTGATGTGGGGGATGATCTGGACGGTCTCCCCGAGGAAGTCCCCGCGGCGTTCCTTCTGGATGACCGTGCGGTACACTTTTCCGGTCGTGATGTTATGGGATGCCGTCAGCTCGATATCGAGAAACCGCTCGTAGTTGCCGAGATCGAGGTCGACCTCGCTCCCGTCCTTTAAGACGAACACCTCGCCGTGCTGGGCCGGATTCATCGTCCCGGCATCGATGTTCAGGTAGGGGTCGATCTTGACTGCGGTTACCCGGTAGCCCCTGTTTTTCAGGATCCGCCCCACGGACGCTGCGGTGATCCCTTTCCCAAGACCGCTCATCACGCCACCGGTAACAATGATGTACTTCACGCTGATCTCCCCGATTATTCTTGTATAGTTGCTCACAATCCCTATTAGTTGTATCTTATCGGGGAGAAGGAGGACAAAATCCCGGTCCCGGCAGGATGATGCCGGGTCATCCCCCAAAACCGCTGCCGGGATCTCACGTGGAGGCAAGGCAACGTTAATTTGCACCAATAGACAAAAATGTAGACTATGGTTTTCAGGAAATGTCCTTTTGTTCTGGCTGCATTTCTCGTAATCGTTCTGATAGTCCAGCCTGTGTTATCCGCTACCACGGTAACGTCGGAAAATGCTGAGAATGATGCGGCACTGGGACTCTTCAACAGTGCCGAGGTTCTTGTCTCGAATGGTGATTACGAGAACGCCATCCGGCTCTTTGACCGGTCGCTCGCCTCAAACACCACGATGCTGAAAAAGACGGATGCCATCCTGTACCTCTACCGGGACAAAGGCTACTCCCTGATTAAACTCGAAAGATTCCCTGATGCCATTGCAACGCTGGACGAGGGGCTGGCAGCATACCCGAATGACGCCATGCTCTGGAACAACAAGGGCTACGCACTCAAAAGTCTCGGGAAGACTCAGGAAGCCCTCGCGGCCTATGACAAATCGATAGGTTTCGATCGCAACTATACCAATGCCTACATCAACCGGGGGGACCTCCTCAGCCAGATGGGGAGGTACACCGAAGCTGCTGACGCTTACACCAGAGCAAACGAGACGGATCCGTTCAATGTTGCTGCTTCTTACGGACTCGTGGCAGCCAGGAAAGGTGAGGCCGGATCCACCGGGACCATGACCGCTCTTCTTGCTATCCTCGTCATCGTGGCAGCCGGGATCGTTGTCTGGTATGTAAAATACCGGAGGCCTGCCGGATCTGCACCGGAAGAGAAAAGATCAAAATCCAAATCCAAAAAGAAATAACAAACCAATTTTACTTCTCAGCCGTTATTGCAAATGACGCAGAGGTCCGCGAGAGCAGGGTCTTTTTTTCGCCATCCGCCCATACATCTGCTTCCATAAACGCGACCCGGCGCCCCTTTTTGATGACCCGTGCTTCTGCATGGATAATGCCATGCCGGATACCCTTGATGAAGCTGGTCGATTCTGCAATCGTGGCAATACCCTCGTTCTTCTCAAGGAGCGGGTAGAGGGCGAGTGCCATTGCCTCGTCAGCGATTGCAACGAGCATCCCTCCCTGCAGCCAGCCAACACCGTTATGCATAGCCGGCCGGACAGGCATAGACAGCATGGCAATTCCTGGTTCCGCATTCACGATATCAATCCCGGTCAGGCAGAAAAAAGGATTGGCAGATCTCCCCTCTTTTTTGATCTTTTCAAGATACGACATAGGACACATTACAAGGTTTCCGGTGCAAGAGGATTAAGATTGCTTTTTTGAACCTCCGGAATTTTTATCATTCTCACGATTCCCGCACGTTTAATATGCTCCTTTGGATGACCTCTTCTGTATGCAGGATGAAGAGACAAAAGAGATGCTTGCCGACCTTATCTGGCTCAATGCCGTCATTGCTACCGAGCTCATCCAGATAACCGAGAACTCGTCTGCGATCCTCCGGAAAAGTCCGCCGCCAGAAAGCTGTATCGCCGAACACCATGCGCTCCGCAGTACCGCACTTGCCATAGCCGAGAGATACCGGCCCGGAACGATGCTTGCCCGGCACCTCGGCAAACACCAGTAACGTTATGGGGATTCTCGGCCTAAACGTACAGGACAGCCCATCTCCACGCACAAGGATGAGGAAGAACGTAAACGGGCTGAAGGCCCGGACATATACCCGGACTACCTGCATCTGACACCAGCTACCATGAACGCCGCACCCGACATTCCCTACAGCCTCGTCATTCCGGCATACAATGAGGAAAACCGCATCCGGCCCCTCTTTGATGCCATTGGTCGTTTTGATGGGGAGCTGATCGTAGTCTGCGACGGAACTGACAGGACCGCACAGGTTGTTCAGGAGATTGTTCGCACGCGGACAGACCTTGCGATCCGGTGCCTGACCTTCGATCACCGTCTCGGGAAAGGTGGCGGCGTCATCACCGGCCTTGCAGCTGCCCGGGCCCCGCTTGTTGGTTTTTTTGATGCTGACGGTTCAACAACCATTTTTGAGATGATGCGGCTTTTTTCCTTTCTTTCCCATAACGATTGTGCCATCGGTTCGCGCTGGGCAGACGGCTCAACGCTCACCGTACGGCAGGGAATTTTGAGGCAGCTTGAAAGCCGGAGCTTCAACATGCTGATCCGGTTCCTGTTCGGGTTAGACTTTAACGATACCCAGTGCGGGGCAAAGGTCTTTAAAAAGACCGCGATCGACCGGATTCTTCCGCTCATCGTCTCCCGGGGATTCGAATTCGATGTCGAAATTCTCTGGCAGTTACGCCGGGCCGGCTGCCAGGTCGTTGAGGTCCCGATCGAGTGGCAGAACAAGGGTGATTCCCGTGTCAGGAAGCGTGACATGATGCGGATGGTCGCCAACCTGTTCCTGATCCGGCTGGGATTGAGACAACCATGACACCCCCGACAAGGGAAGATCTGAAAAAAGATGCGTTTCGGCTTTTCGAGGAAGGCAGGTACCAGGAGTCCCTGCAGATCTGCACCGAAATTCAGCCGGCAGAGCGCGATTCTGCTGTCGAGATCCTTACGGCAACAAACCTGTATTACACAGGAAAAACGGAGGATGCCGAGGTCTGTTTCCGGGACCTTTTACAGAAAATGCCGGACTCATCGTATGTCCACAGTTACCTGGGAAAAGTGCTGGACATGCGCGGCGATGAGGGGGCGATCGCCGAGTATGCTGCAGCAGTCCACCTCGACCCGGAGAACCAGGATGCCCTGCGGAGCTATGCAGGTTACCTCCTTTCCCGGAGGGACTATCACGGTGCGCTCCCCGCCCTCCTCTGCCTTGTCCGGATTGCAAAAAAACCTGACGATGTCAGGAACCTGATGAGGGCGCTCATCGAGATAGGGGATGCGGAGGAAGCCCTCGCCCTCCATGCCTCATCCGGGGGGGAGTATGGTAAGACCCCCGAATATATCGACGCCCTGGCAGAGACCTGCGACTTCCGGCATGCTGCCGAAGCGGCCTGCCGGATTTACCAGGAGACCAAAGATAAGGCAGTGCTCCGCAAATACCTCGGTTATCTTTCCCGATATGATATCCAGGCCTCGCTTGCCGCCTATGCCACCCATGCCCACAGGGTGACGGACTGCGATATCCTGTTCGATTACATTCTGCTCCTCAAATCCAATGGTGATTACACTCAGGCACTGGACGAGGCCGAGATCCTCCTCTCCCGTTCGCAGGACCCCGTATACCGGCTGCTGCGGGCTGACCTGCTCGCGGCACTTGGCAGGCATGATCCGGCGCTCGCTTCGTATGAGCAGCTGGTCCATGATGAACTCGCGTCGAAAAACGACCTGGACATGCTTGGCCGGGTCATAGGGACCTATCGCACGTATCTGATGACCAGGCTGCCTGCCGCTTCTGCAACCGAACGGTTCCTCTCGCACGTATCCCGGGATGTCAATGTAGTAAGTCTGCTTGAAACCGCCCGCCTCTATGAGGACCAGAATAACGGGACCGAGGCGCGGGCATGGTACTACCGGGCATACCGCACTGATTACCTGAGCGGTGGCCTCGCGTATGCACGATTCCTGTCGGCACATGGCGAGGACCGAGAATGTGAGAAAGTGATGCTCTACATCCTGTCCAATGTCAGGAAAGGGGATGACCTCGTCTACGTAGCTTCGATGATCCTTGACGAACCGGGAGGAATGTTCCGGCTCAGGCGCCTGATGACCCAGCTGGTGAGACGGCTGGAGGAGCGGAGAACAACCCTGAACACCCGCGGACTTGAACTGCTGGCAATGGCTTTTTTCATCACCGCATCCAATGCTCTGGAAGTGACGGACTATGCGGGCTGCAAGTATTACTGCCTCTGCGGGATTGACGTGATGCCTGCTCATACAACGGCAATCCGTCCCGAGGACTTCCTCCGGCTCATCCGTACATGCAAAGAGAAATCGGTCGCTGACCGCCCGATCATGAACGTCCCTCAGGTGCACAGGAAAGCCACTGCACCGGCACCGTCAGTGACAGACCATCTCGATCTTGACGAGCAGGAGCAGAAGATCGTCCTGTTCCTCCGCTCGCACCGGCAGGGGACCGAGATGGAACTCCGCACTCTGCTTGGCACCCGCAGAGTCGTGGGGATCGTGAACCGTCTGGTGCAGAAAGCATCACGGAAAGGCATTCACCTGCTCGAGAAGAAAGGTGTCGGGGAAAATGGAGAGATCTATGAATACACCGGAACCTGAACCAATGGACCGGGAGAAGCTCGAGAGCATCAACATCATCAATGCCCTGCGGCGCGGGACCGTCCCCGCCAGCGGGCTTGAACGGATAGCTGTCGGCCTGGAGATCGTGGAAGATGTCATCGGCAGGCAGCTGGATTACGTGGCGCAGGGAGGCGGGGACACCAAGTTCGTCCGCGGGGAATACGGGAGCGGCAAGACGTTCCTTGTCGCCCGTGCCCTGGAGATTGCCCGCATCAAGGGTTTTGTCACCTCGCAGGTAGTGATCTCCTCGCAGACACCGCTCCATAAGCTGCGCGGGGTCTACCAGCAGATTGCGGCGAACCTCCGGACACCGGAGGAAGACCATGCCCTCAAGACCATCATCGACAACTGGCTGTTCGCCATCGAGAACCGCCTTCTTTCGGTGAGCGGGAGCGGGGCTGAAGATGCAAAACTCCAGTCTGCTACCGAGCGGGAGATCGAGGCCTCCCTTGCCGGGATCAGCGAGGTGAACACGGCGCTTGCTGCAGCCCTGCGGACATATTACCGGGCAAACAACGCGGGAGAGTTTGCCCTGGCGCAGGCTGCCCTCGGCTGGATCGCCGCGGAGCCCAACATCGGGCGGGACTTCAAGGCAAAGGCCGGGATCCGGGGGGACATTGACGATGCGGTCGCGTTCATCTTCCTCAGGGGACTCATTGCCATCATCCGCGGCGCGGGCTACCAGGGCCTTGCCATCGCTGTGGACGAGATCGAGACCACCCAGGGGCTCCAGCGAAGCCAGCGCGAGAAGGGTTACCAGACACTTGTCCAGATCATCGACGCTCTTGACCGGGGAGAGATGCCCCGATGCTACTTCCTCTTCACCGGCACACCGGCGCTGTATGACGGGTCCCGTGGTATCCGTTCCATTCCCCCCCTCTACGACCGCATCAGCGTTGTGCAGGACGACACCTATAAAAATCCCCGCCAGCCGCAGATCATCCTTGTAAAGTTCGACACCGCCAAACTTGAGCAGGTCGCCCTGAAGGTGCTGGATGTGTACGCAAAGGCATACTCCGAGCCGGACCGCGAGCGGGTCTCCCACCGCTTTATCCGGGCGATGATCAAAAAGATCACAACGCGTTTTGGCGGCCGCATCGATATCATCCCCCGTATATTCCTCAAGGAATTTGTCGATATCCTCGACAAGTGTGAGCTCTACGACGATTATAACCCGGCAGAGGGTTATGACTTCGATACCGATCACCTGCAGGGTGAGCTGAAGAAAGAGGAGGAGGC